>JAMPYH010000204.1 GCA_023700785.1 Candidatus Zixiibacteriota bacterium | reverse complement strand
GGATGGTATCGATTTCTCGAAGGTCACGTTCACGGCGCAGGTACGGGATCGCGGCGGGGATAATCCTCTGCATTGCTGCCGTGGTGTTCGCGCTCCCGAATATCATGGCCGATCTCGCCGATCGCCCCGGTTCCACCGGTCATAGCCGGCGGAATCAAATGCGCGACCAATGTGACTATTGCCACCGGCACCGGCCCATGTGCCGGAATGGTCTTTGCCGCCTGGACCACGATGGTCGCGGGCGATCTGGACATCTTTTTCTCGTCGAGTCCCACCGGCGCGGCCGGAATCTGGACGCCGCCCGCGCGTGTCAATCCGGATGCGACCGGCAATGGACTTGATCAATGGTCTCCGCACATGGCGGTTGACCCGGTCACCGGTCTGATCGAGATCACGTTCAATGATCGCCGCATGGATCCAGCCAACATCATGCACCAGACCAGGGTGGCAAGCTCTCCTGACTGCGGCGTGACCTGACCGGACTGCCCGGCTTCGACCATTCCGCCAATTCCTCCCGTCTCGACATTCCCGATGCCACCCGCTCCAATTTATGGGGGGGATTATCTCGGCTCGGATCACAACATGTTAAGTGGTCCGGGATATATCTGGAACGATGCCCGCAACGGGATCGATCTGGACATTTACTTTGAAGTAGCTGCTTCCTGCGCGCCTGACCCGGATGGAGACGGTATTCCGGACCCGATGGATAACTGTCCGTTTGTGTTCAATCCCGCGCAAGTGGATAGCGACGGCGACGAAGATGCCTGTGACAACTGTCCAACGATCTCCAACAGTTCGCAGACAGATGGTGATTCCGACGGTGTTGGCGATGTCTGCGATGTCGGCTGTTGTTCCGGCCTGACCGGCAACGTCAATGATTCATTCTCCAAGACGCCGGGTATATCCGATCTCTCGCTGTTGATCGCGTACCTGACCACGACTCCGCCTCCGGCACTTCCGCCCTGTCCGTAATCGGGGCAATTACCTGACGTACATACAAAACCGGCTGTCGCAAGACAGCCGGTCTCTTCTGGCGGATGCTATGGCGTAGAGGAACTATTTTTTCGGCACCAGAACGAAATTGATATTTTCGACCGATGATCCCGCTTCGGACGGTAAGACCTCAAAATTCAGGGATGGTGGTTCCGCCTGGTAGCCGTAACGTTCGAGCTGTTCCGGGTCGAGATACGCACGATAGGTGCCGGGGATCAAGCCAAGGAAATAGAACTGACCGTTGCTGAATGAGACAATCTCGGTTACGATATCCTTGCTGATATTCAGTACTTTCAATTTGATCCCGCCGATGCCGACTTTGCCGAACGACGTTTCTCGTTCTATCACGCCGCTGATATCCGCGGCCATCACCACCGGTACGTCAACTGATGTCACCACATTTGGATTGACCGACACTTTGTAGTTTTCAAACGCCGGTTTTAGCAGAGGATTGTCAAGGCTGGTGGCATCGACAGAGATCGTATATGAATCGTACGGTCGAAGACCATCATAGTAATAGAGCTTGCCACGACCGACCGGACGTCCGCCGACTCCGAGGATCTTGGCCTTCAGTCCGGGAAGGTACTCTTCACCCGCGCTGGGCAAACCGTCATTATTCAGATCCAGGAACGGGCGGACCACGGCGGAGCCGTATCCGATACCATTGCGGCGATCAAAACGGATCTTCCCCGCGGCGCGGTCGTACCGGACCGAGCCTCGCTGCATCTGGTTCATGGAATAGCGGTCGCCGGAGTATGCCGCGCGCGTGCTGAAATTCGCGATGGAGTTAAAGAAATTGATATTGAGCATCACCATGTCAGAGCCATAGAGCGGGCTTCGCTCGTATGACAGGCTTATCTGACCGGTCTTGAATATCCGCCGCGTGAGGTAGATACCGTACCGCGAGATCTCGCTGGCTTCATGGTCATAGTCCAGGCGCGCCTGCGGGCGGAGCCAGCTGAACAAGTCAGTCGAGACCATGAGCTGACTCGCGATCGAATGAGTCGAGCGGGACGGATAGAGTGAACGTTTATATCGCCCCAGGTAATTGCCAAAGAACCGCCAGAGCGAGCCGGTGAGGCCATAGTTCATGGAGAGTGACTTAAAGCCATTAAATTGGTCGTAGGACGCGTTGTAGCGCAGGCCCAAATATCGCTGGCCGACTTTGATCGGCATTGAGACCGAACCGGAAAGCCCCTGCAACTGGTTCGCGGGATTCCTGAACGAATTCGCGTAATACTTGGTATAGGCGATATCGGCGCTGATGAAACCCGGCATGGCGTAGTTCGCGCCAATCTGCATCTGATATTGCGGCGCGAATGAGGCGTTGGCGATGATGTTCCCCGCGACTTGCACGGTCGCCTCGGCCGATACCAGCGGCGCCTCTTCGGATTCCGATCCGATCGGGATATCCGAGCCGACACCAACAGTGACAGAGCTCAGCATCCCATAATAGGCCAGCGACTGCGCGTAATACCGCGTCGAATCCGAAATATCTTCCAGGCCGCCCGCGACCGTATATTCAAAACTTCCTTTCGGGACCAGCGTGTACGGAACCCGTACATGCCGTTCCTCGGTCCTGATCTCGCCGTTGGGGCCGTACATTTTTAGGGTTATGTCAGATGACCCATACACGACATCAACATTGAACCGGTAGCGGCCGGACTGGTCAGCTTCGGCGAAATCCATCAACCGGCCGTCGACATACAACTCGACCTCCCAACCCGGTTCGAGCTGTCCGTCGAGATCGATCGTCTGGAAATACTGGCGCTGATTTTGAGGACGATTGGTGATCACTGTTCCGGTCAAGGAGCGGGATAACGGACCTCCCGAGTTGACCGAACCAAGTTCGGCCTGACTGACAAACGGATTCTCGTTGAACGCGTAATGCCAGCGATAATGAAATTGATCCGACTGGAATCCGGACGCGGTATTACCGGTCCCGGAAAGAGTGAGGTCTCCACCCAGCACCATTGACCCGAGCGCCAGATCAAGATAATGTCCGCCGCCGCCGATCGGATTGGACGAAAGCGTCCAGTCGGCGACACCGCCGGAGAAGAGTTCACGATGCCGCGGAACGGCCCGGATATCTTTTAGCGCGGCGGTTTGCTTCTGTAATTTTTCGCGCGCCTGTTTCCGTTTCAGTTTTTGCCAGGCAGGGAACTCCTCATTCAGCGGGAGGAGGACGCGGAGCATGGAAAAGTCAAATGTCAGATCCAGACCAAAGAGCCGCTTGAACTGATCGATGCGCAGGAACAGCTCGCCGTTATCAAAGTAATACTCCGACCTGGCCAGCGTGAATGCCGCTTTGTTGACCGTGGCCGTGCCTTCGATCGGGCGAAGTTCAAATTGGTGATTCTTATGGAAGATAAATCCCTGAAACCGGGTCCGGTCTGCGTTGAGGCTGATACTCATGTCAAGGAGATTGAAAACTTCTGAAGTCGGGAGATAGAGTGTCTTGCCGTCATAGCGCACAAACATATCCGCGGTCAGCATGCGAGGTACCTCGAAGCTGATCGTGATCTCTTCGTAGCCGCTTTGGCCAATGGCCACCGCGGGGAAGAAGAGCACCGCGATGGATATGACCATCGCCATATAATGAGAGAACTGTTTTTTCATGGGCATCCTGCCCCTGGGGTGTCAGCCCCTGGTCCAATCTCTGGCCGGTACCATTTCCGGCATTCTTGTGTTATTTACTGCACGTCCACCGTTGAGAAGACCTTATTGCCGGGGATGATGTCATCCGGCGCGATGTCGGTACGTCCTTCTGTTGATACCGCCACCTCTATCTTGTAGTGGCCGGCCGTTTTGGTCGGGAACTCTATCTTCCGCTTTAACTCGCGATAGACCGCGACATCAGTCTGCTGTCGCGCGATCTCATTCTTGTTCTCGTCCAGCAAACGGGCGGTTAGCACGCCGACGTACGACGCGTTCCCTTTGTTCTGCAAATCGACCATGACATAGACCGATGAATCAGTCTGCTGCGCCTCAGCTTTGGTCAGCGCGACTTCGGTTGACAGTTCGCCGGTGCGATACTTGAGCATGATAGCGGTCTGCATGATCATGTTGAGCTTGGTGGTAATGGCGCCTTCCTCGGTCGATGTCGGGATAGTGGTCTCTCCTTCCTTGGAGCGGACAACGATTCGCGCCCAGTACTCGGCCGCGGGGAGATCCTTGGGGGGGGACGCCAGAAAACGTATCACCTGGGTGCCGTTCGGCGGGATCACGATCTGGCGCGGAAACGCTTTTACCCAATCGACCGCGGAGCGCGGGTCGGTGATGTTAGAGTCCTGCAACACCACGCTTACATTGCCGAAGCTATCCGACACCGGCAGTCCGTACGCGAAAGAGACAGTCACTTCCTGCGGAGTCGTACCGGGGTTGTTGACTTCAAGTCGGGACGTACGGTTTTTGTCGGAGATGAAGACCACAGTCGGTGCGACCAGCACGCCGGCGATCAGATTCCCCGAGAAGGCGAGGAAGAAGATCAGCACCCATAACAAACCCCATCCCGAATGAGCTTCGGACGATGGGGTCTTATCTGTCTTTGCCATATCAACCATCCTATGTTAAGCGATCAATCGTCACACTGAAGCGCCGACAATCCATCGTCGGGGCCGCATTCATGTTACCGGATCACGCGCCGGTGTAAGCAACGGTCAACACGATATCCGCGGAATACGCGCCGGCAGCCTGGTTGATGGTCGGAACGACTCTTCCACCCAGAAAGATCTGCGACGTTCCGGCGGCGCCGATGGCGGTACCGGTCAGGTTACGCGGATTGGTGTTAGAGGTAGCGCCCAGACCCGGAGCCGACGGAGTGGACGGCGCCGCGGCGGCCAGGACTGAGAATGTCGCGTCGGTCGAGCTGAACGTGATCGGCATGCGGTCGGTCCCGTTGGCGAGCGACACGTAGTCCGGAAGCTGGAAATAGCACGAGATCCCGGCGCTGGCCTGGCCGGTGATCGTGTAGATACCGGAGTTGGCGTCGGACGTCTCGTCCTGTACTTTCGGCACACCCTGGTACACGTTGCCAAAGTTGAGAGCCTGCGTCGCGGTGACAGTCAACACGGCGAGGACGGTCGCTGTGGCGGAACCGGTGGTGACATCCTGCGCGCTCACGGACGGAGCGGCGATCATCGCCACGACGGCTACGGCTACCAAGCACCGGATAAGGTGTGAGTGGAACTTGTTCATTTCATCTCCTTGCAATCGGGAAAGCCCTTTTAGTGTATGCCTTCAATCTAT
>JAMPYH010000203.1 GCA_023700785.1 Candidatus Zixiibacteriota bacterium | reverse complement strand
TCATCCGTTCATGGTGCAGAAGACCTCGAAGGTCAAAGGGGACTACACCAAGTGTCCGGAATGCGGGCATACGATGGCCGAAGAATCCCACGAGACCAAGACTGTCGCCTAAACCGATCGGTTCCCAATAAGTCTTAATAAGCCCATGCCGAGCATGGGCTTATTCGTTTGGGAAAGCATTTGATAAAAGGCTTCAATTTCGATATGTTCGAAGCATGCTCCAGAATGAGTTATCAAAGTTTCTCCAGGATCTGGCCGGTCCCAAACATCGCTCGTCCAGGACGATCGATGCCTACCGGAGCGATCTCACTGCCTGGCTGACCTTTCTGGAGACCCAGCGGACAAAACTCCCCTCGTCCGCAAAAAATGACCCGCTCTTCCTGCGCATGTACCTGCAGTCGCGTGTCGGCAGGGGTGTGACCAATCGTTCGATCGCGCGCTTTTTGTCGGCGCTGTCCGGATTTCAGAAATTTCTATTGCGCTCTGGACATGGGAAAGATGAGATCTTCAAGCTGCCGCGTATCAAGTACAGCAGCAAACTACCGTCGTTTGTCCCACAGAACGACGCAGCGCGCCTGTTTGATCACGGCAATCTTCGCGAGGATAAACAGACGTATCCCTATTGGCGCGATTACCTGATGGTCGCGCTGTTGTATGTCACCGGCCTTCGTCGCGAAGAACTGGCTTCGCTGAGACTCTCCGATATCGACCTGCATCGCGGACTGGCGACGGTCATCGGCAAAGGAAACAAGGAGCGGGTAGTACCGATAGGCGACACGACCATTGACGATATCAAGCGCTTTCTCGACATTCGGGAAGGGCATATGCGCGAAACCGAGTCAAGATCACCTCATCTCTTTCTCAACAGATCGGGGAAACAGCTTTCAGTGCGTTCGGTGGATCGGCTGGTCAAGGCGTTTGGCAAGGCTGAAGGGATGGAGTTCACACCGCACACGCTTCGGCATTCGTTTGCCACGCATCTCCTGGAGAATGGCGCTGATCTTTTGCTCATCAAGGAGATCCTCGGCCATAGTTCGCTTTCGACCACGCAGAAGTACACGCATGTTACCAGCGAAGTGATGAAGAAAGCCTATCAGTCGGCGCATCCACGCTCCGGGTCACGCAAATAGGAAGGTTTCGATGAAACTTCATGCCACCACCATAGTTGGATTGGTCTATAAAGGACAAGCCGCGATGGCCGGAGACGGCCAGGTCACCTTTGACGATCAGATCCTCAAAACCAAAGCGGTCAAGATCCGCAAAATGCACAACGGGAAGATTTTGGCTGGCTTTGCCGGCGCCGCGGCGGACGCGCTTGCGCTATACGAGCTGTTCGAGAAAAAGATCGAAGAATACGCGGGGAATCTCCCCAAGGCGTCGGTCGAACTGGCAAAAGAGTGGCGGACCGATAAGACCCTTCAGAAACTCGAAGCGGTCATCGCGGTCGCGGACAAACAGCATATTTTCCTGATCAGCGGTAATGGCGATGTGGTCGAGCCCGATGATGGTATTGTCGCGATAGGCTCCGGCGGAGGGTACGCCCTCGCCGCGGCGCGAGCGCTTATCACCGCCAATCCCAAACTGACCGCTGACAAGATCGCCCAGACCTCCCTTGAGATCGCCGCGGAGATCTGTGTCTTTACAAACAAGAATATCAGTATGGAATCTATAAAATGAAGCAAAACGGCTATTACACTCCTCGAGAGATCGTGGAACATCTGGATAAGTACATCATCGGCCAGGGGAACGCCAAAAAGTCGGTCGCCATCGCCCTCCGTAACCGCTGGCGGCGGCAGCATGCCGCTGATGATATTCGCGGCGAGATCATGCCGAATAATATCATCATGATCGGTCCCACCGGCGTCGGGAAGACGGAGATAGCACGGCGGCTGGCCGATCTTGCCAGAGCGCCGTTTATCAAGGTCGAAGCATCCAAGTTCACCGAGGTCGGCTATGTTGGCCGCGATGTCGAATCAATGGTTCGCGATCTGGTGGATATCGGCGTCAATATGGTCAAGACCGAAATGGCCAAGGGTCTTACGGATAAAGCCAATGAGATGACGGTCGAGCGGCTGCTTGACCTGCTGATCCCTGAACCCAAAGCAGTGCGTGGATTCGCCCCCGACTCCGAAGAGACTGAGCCAAGTTCCGCGACCCGCGAACGCTTTCGCAAGATGCTCCATGACGGAAAACTTGATCCTCGCGAAGTCGAGATCGATGCTCCTCAGTCAAACTACCCGGTGGTTGAGATCTTCTCGCCAATGGGGATGGAGGAACTCGGGGTCAATTTCCAGGAGATGTTCTCCGGTCTGATGCCGAAAAAGACCAAGCGCCGCAAGATGTCGATCAAAGAAGCTCGCAAGTTCCTCTTCAACGAAGAACTGAATAAGCTGCTGAACATGGATGAGATCATTCCTGAGGCGTTGGAGCGGGTGCAGGAAGCCGGCATCATCTTTGTGGACGAGATCGATAAGGTCGCTGGGGAAGATAAGGGAGTGGGACCGGATGTCAGCCGGGAGGGAGTCCAGAGGGATATTCTCCCCATTGTCGAGGGTTCAGCGGTGATGACGAAGTATGGGATGGTGCATACCGACCACATCCTCTTTATCGCCGCAGGAGCATTTCATTCGTCTAAACCATCTGATTTGATCCCAGAACTTCAGGGTAGATTCCCGATCCGGGTGGAACTTGAATCACTCTCAGCGGCGGATTTTGAGCGGATCCTCATAGAACCAAGAAACGCTTTGGTCAAACAGTACCAGGCGCTGCTGCGATCGGAGGGGCTGGAGCTTGAGTTCAAGCCCGACGCCATCAAAAAGATCGCGGAGATCGCCGAACGAGTTAACCGCGAGACGGAGAATATCGGCGCGCGCCGACTCCACACGGTGATGACCACTCTACTTGAGGATCTGATGTACGAACCGCCGACACGCAAGAAAAAGGTCGTCATCACCGGAGCCCAGGTCGAGAAACGGCTGGCGTCAATAGTCGATAACGAAGACCTCAGCAGGTATATTCTCTAACAAAGAAGCGGTTACCTCGCGCGTCGCGGGTTATTGACCCCGTGAGAGCTGTAGTGTAGATTACCGACAGATTTGTCGTCGAGAATTGTCAGGACGCCGCGCCATCGGCACGGCAGGAGAGAATAGGATGTCGTATCTGAAAAAGGCCGACCCGGAGCTGTATGATATCATGCTCAAGGAGACTGAGCGCCAGGCGACCAAGCTGGTGCTGATCGCCTCGGAGAACTATGTCTCTGAGGCTGTCCTTGAGGCTAACGGCGGCGTGATGACCAACAAGTACGCCGAAGGATATCCGGGAAAGAGATATTACGGCGGCTGCGAGTTTGTTGACCAGGCGGAGAATCTCGCCCGCGATCGCGCCAAAGAGATTTTCGGGTGCGAGCACGTCAATGTCCAGCCGCATTCCGGTTCCCAGGCCAATATGGCGGTTTATTTCACCGCGCTCAAGCCGGGGGATAAGGTAATGGGGCTTGCCCTCTCGCATGGCGGTCACCTTACTCACGGTCATCCGATAAACTTCTCCGGCATTCTGTTCAATTTCGTCGGCTACGAAGTGGATCACGAGTCCGAGGTGATCGATTACGCTCGTTTGGTCAGCCAGGCCAAAGAAGTACAACCTAAGATGATAGTCGCAGGCGCGTCGGCTTATCCGCGCTTTTTGAATTTTGAGAAGATCCGCGAGGCATGCGACGCGGTCGGCGCCTACATGATGGTGGATATCGCGCATATCGCCGGCCTGGTGGCGGCAGGACTGCATCCGTCGCCAGTGCCGTTTGCGGATTATGTCACTACCACTACTCACAAGACCCTTCGCGGCCCGCGCGGCGGTATGGTGATGTGCAAAGAAAAGTATGCCGCCGACCTGGATAGGACAGTTATGCCCGGCATACAGGGGGGACCGCTGATGCACGTGATCGCCGCCAAGGCGGTCGCCTTCAAAGAAGCGCTTCAACCGGAGTTCAAAGCATACCAGAAACGGATCGTTGATAACGCGTCCGCGCTGGCCGACGCGTTGGCGAAACGAGGCTATCGCCTGGTGACCGGAGGAACCGACACTCACCTGATGCTGATATCGTTCGTCGGCGAACCAAACATGACCGGCAAAAAGGCCGAACAGGCGCTGGATAAGGCCGGTATCGTCGTGAATAAAAACACCGTACCGTTTGATCCTGAGAAGCCGTTTGTTACGTCCGGTATCCGTATCGGCACGCCGTCAGTGACGACCCGAGGTATGGGGACGCGCGAAATGGAGACGATCGCCGACTTCATCGACCGCGCCCTGAAAAACCGCAAGTCCGACGAGATCCTCGCCGACATCGCCAAAGAGGTTGCCCGCTTCTCCGAACAGTACCCGCTTTACTCTGAGAGACTTCAGGAGACGGTCTGATGCTGTTTCAGCTCACGATGTTCCCGACCGACAAGCGGTCGGACTCGGTTTCCGCGGATGTCGCCAGGGTAATTGACTTGATCGACCGCTCCGGCCTGCCGTATCGCCTGACGGCGATGGCGACCATTATCGAAGGGGAGTGGGAGCCCGTGATCCGGCTTATCAATCGGGCGCGGCTGATGCTTCGTAGAAGCCATAGCCGCGTTTATATCATCATTACCATCGATGACCGCAGATCCGCGAAGAACCGGCTCACCGGCAAGATATCGTCGGTGGAAAAACAGCTCGGGAGAAAGGTGCGCAGCTGATGGAATCAATTCGCGTTGTCTATATCTCAATACCGCAGGATGAGGCGGACCGAATGGCCCGGTCGTTGGTCGAAGAGCGTCTCGCCGCCTGTGTTAATATCGTCCCCAAGATCTCATCATATTTCTGGTGGGACGACAAAGTCCAGCATGATGACGAGGCCTTGCTGATCGTAAAGACCACCAAGGAAAAGTTCGCGCAATTGATGGAGTTTGTCCTGGAGAATCACCCGTACGAGCTGCCTGAGATCATCGGGTTGCCGCTGGTGTCCGCGTTTCCGGACTATGTCGCCTGGGTCAAGGCAGAGACGAACAAGTGAGTTTGGTCCGTTGAACCACAGCATACTTCACGCGGCCGCCCACTGAGCCTCTATGCGTTGCCCCCAGTGCGGATATGAAGAAGATAAGGTGGTTGACAGCCGACCGTCGCAGGATAATCGTGCCATCCGGCGTCGCCGCGAGTGCCTCTCCTGTGGAACGCGATTTACCACGTACGAATATGTTGAACAGTCGGTTCTGATAGTCCTCAAGTCCGACGGTCGCCGCGAGC
>JAMPYH010000202.1 GCA_023700785.1 Candidatus Zixiibacteriota bacterium | reverse complement strand
GCGTTCAGGCGCATTATTGCCAAATACGGCAAGCCAGATGTCTTTGTGACGGAGTTTGTGTCCGTGGACGGTCTCTGCTCCGCCGGCCGTCCGGCCCTGCTTAAGTCTCTGATATACCACGAAAGCGAACGGCCAATAGTCGCGCAGTTTTTTGGCGATGACCCTGAGCTTTTCTATCAGTGCGCCGAGCTAGCTCAGGAACTCGGGTTTGATGGTATAGACATTAATATGGGCTGTCCGGTCAAAACGGTTACCAAGACCGGCTCCGGCGCGGCACTGATCAAATATCCCGACATCGCCAAGGAAGTTATCAAAGCGACCAAACGCGGCGCCGGGAAACTGCCGGTCTCAGTCAAGACTCGCATCGGTTTCACCAAGATCGTCATCGAAGAATGGCTGCCTCATGTCCTTGAAGCTGAACCTGCCGCGCTGACATTACATCTGCGCACCGCCAAAGAGATGTCCCTCGTCCCGGCCCATTGGGATAAAATGCACCGGGCGGTTGATATTGTCAGGCAGACTGATACCATTCTTCTGGGGAATGGCGACGTGAAGGATCTCTCCCACGCCACTCAACTTATCGCCCGGACCGGCATAGATGGCGTCATGCTTGGTCGCGCGGTTTTTGGCAATCCGTGGCTGTTCAATCGTGAGATTCAGATCGATCGAGTGCCGCTCGAAGAAAAGTTCCGTGTCATGATCGAACACTCCAGGCTCTACGAAGAACTCTTCTCCGGCAAAAAGAACTTCGCGATCATGCAGAAACATATCCGCGCTTATATCAGCGGCTTTGACGGCGCGAAGGATCTTCGAAAGAGCCTGGTCGATCTGCGTGATACGGACGATCTGGAGCGGATCATCGAGGCGTTCTTTAAGGGTCAGTTGACGCTTCGCCCCGACAGCGATTAACAAATACAGATCAATAGCAAACGGGCCGACAGCGATAGCTGCCGTCCCGTTTGTTTTCATCCGCATTGATTAAACGTCAGGCGCTTCCAGTTTTTTCACCCAGACAGAGAACAGAACCATGGCAATTGCGGACACGATACCAATTATCGCGAAAATGTACCACAATTCATACGGGTCATAGGCGTTCCAGAGCAGATTCGTTGCGTCCTGCGGATTGAGCCCAGTAATTTCCTGCAACTTCTGAAATGCCACGGGTCGGTTGACATTTATCACATTGTGATTGTCGGCCAGGTATCGGATAGCCAAGTTTGCCTTATCCCCCATCTTGTCATACACTGTACCGGCGACATAGGACCCGATGAACCAGCCAATGGCATTGGGGATATTGGCATATCCCATGTACAACCCCTTCTGGCCCTCGGGAGCTATAACTCCTAAGTAGTCCTGCATTTTTGGAGACGCAAGCATCTCTCCAACAGAAAACACAAGAATACCAAGCATGCACAGCACCCCGGAAGTAGTAAATCCGGCAAATACCAGACCCAGGGATCCGACAATTATCCCTAATGTTATTGATGTCACTCGCCTCATACGGTTAACCCACCATGAGACAAGCACAACAGTGAGAATTATCAGACCTGAGTTGAAATTGATCATCCATTCCTGTGACAGCTGCGGAGCTCGATCAGAATTGAGATCAAGCATGAAATTCGGAAGGTGAAGCATGCGCACCAAAGAAGAACTGTCAACCCAGTCAACGATGAAGTTTGGGAGCATATCAAACAGCTGATTGAACATCAGCCAGAATCCTGACATGATGAGTACGAAGATCGACAATCTCGTCAGCAGGATACCGTCGTCCTTAATTTGTACCAGATTCTTCGCGGTAAGTTTTGCGATCTTCCATACGCCCCCTGATTGATCGCCGCCAGCCGGCACTTCCTTATAGGTAAATAGCATTAGGAAATTGAGCGACACGATCACCGCGCAGCCGTAGAACACCGCCGCCCAGGACCAGCCGTACAGGAAGTGGGCCAGCGGCGGTCCAAGGAACCCGCCGACATTGACCAGCATATAGAACATCCCCCAACCAACCGAGCTGTTGCGGGTCGAAAGAGACTGACACATCGTCCCCTGCACGCCGGGCTTGAACGTGGCGGTTCCGAGTGCCAGTATGAGACAGCCAAAAAGGAACGGCCAGAACTCGCGCTGCGTCGCCATCAGGAGATATCCGATCACTTTGATCGCGACCGAAAAAGCGATGGTTTTTTTATACCCGTACCGGTCGGCGAAACCTCCGGTAAACATCGGCACCAGCGACTGCACCAACGCCCACCACGCGAAAATGATCCCCTTTTCGGTCTGCGAGAAGTGCAGCCCTCCCGGTTCATCCGCCTGCGCGATATAGATCGGGATCACCACTCGAACGCCGTAATAGGCGAGGCGCTCGAACATCTCCATGATATTGACCATCCAGTATGGCCGCGGGAGATGCATTAATTGTGTGAAGAGCGTTTCTTTGTGAGGGTCGTTGGGAAGAGATGCTGATGAGGTCGGTTGTGTCATTCGGTCTCTCTTTCTGTTGCGCGAAAGACGTATAAAACCGGTTTTCTGTCGGGTCGTCAACGAGAAACTCTTTCCGTCACCGCCAGTATTCCGCCTCAGCAGTCACCCGCTCAAATATCCGGCGGAAAATGTACGACCGGCTGTACGAAGACCTCTCAAGTCCACTCTGTTGGCCAGAAGTAAGACAAACAGAATCTACCTTTCAACATCTTCAGGAGGTTTTCATGATTCGCAAAGGATTGAGCTTCACCGGTTTTGTGGCGGCGATCGGCCTGGTTATCGGCCTGGTCGGTTGCTCCGATAACCCGGTGGCGCCGATGAAAACCTCGGTCGAGTCCGGGCAAAGAGACTTTACCGAGAATCTGCCGACGGCAGAAATGGAGATCTATGGTCGGGTCGCGTCGACTGACCATAGTTCTCGAAGCCTGACCCTGAACGGTCAGACATGGGCGATCACGGTTCTGGCGTCGGCTGAGATCGTCAGTAAATCCAGTGGCGATGAGATGCCGATCGACTTCGCCCAGATCCAGCTTGGCGATTCGGTGGAGGTTCGCGGCAACCCCAACGGTACAAATTTCACGGCTAACCGTGTTCGTGTCCGCCCGCTCGAGCATGGTCCTGAATCTGAGTTTGGGGGCCGTGTCGCATCGATCGACACTGCCCTCAACCAGATCCAATTACTGGGCGACGCGCGACTGATCTTTGTGTCGGGCAACGCCGAGCTGATCCAGAGAACCGAGGACGCTGATGTCATCATCACCTTTGATCAGATCATGCCGGGTGATTCAGTCGAGATCAAGGCGTTTAGCCAGCCTGACGGCTCACTTTTGGCGGTCCGTGTACGCGTGCGACTTGATCAAGCCGGCGAAGACTTCCGTTCGGAGGTCGAGTTCAAGGATTCCATCCTTGCGATCGACTATGCGCAGGGGATCATTACCACTCGCACCTGTTGGCAGATACTCACCGATTCGCTGACGTTCATTTTCGGCTCGCATGAGACCGGCGATGGCAGTTCCGATGGCGCCGCGCGCCGCGGTGTCGGTGACGACTGGACCGATTCAACCCGCACCCGTCTGGCTCTCACCGACCTCAAAGTCGGAGACTATATCGAAGTACACGGAAATCCGCTCTCCGGTGGGGCGATCTATGCGGTCGCTATCGAACTCGAGGATGCCTTAATGGACAACCGCGCCGAGATCGAGTTCAAGGATGTGATCGCGAGTATTGACCTGCTCAATCGAACCGTCACGTTCACCGGCGAAAGCCGGACAGGCGTCGTTGACTGGATGGCGGATCTGGCTGGTCTAAATAACGAGCCGCTGACTTTGGACGCCTTCGCTCCCGGAATGCTGGTCGAGGTCAAGGCCTTTGTCGGAAGCAATGGACTGTTGAGCATCGTTCGGATGCATCACGACAACAATCTCTGATTCATTGGCTACGCGCTGATCCGGTGCTGAAGCGCGTCAAGCCCAAGCCACGACCGACGGTAGTGAGGTGCCGTCGGTCTGTGGCTCTTCAATAATACTCGCGGCATTCAAAACTCCTTGCAAACCAGAGGGGAAACCGATATGTTATCGCACAATAGGGATAACTTCCATCGGCTCACCGGCTTAGCTTGGACACGACCCGGGGGCATGGCTTTCCGCAGGCATATGAAGCGAACTGATATCGAGATCTGGTCGGAGGTTCTCGCGGGTAGATCAACTGCCTGGAATGAGCTTATCGACAAATATCAGTCGCTGGTCTGTGCGGTGGCGACGCGGGCGGGCCTCTCGATGGCTGACGCCGCTGATTGCTTTCAACAGACCTTCGTACTTCTTTACCAGCATCGCCAGAGAATCTCGGATCCGAGCCGCCTCTCCGCCTGGTTGGTCACTACCGCCAAACGAGAGTCAATTCGACTGGGGAGGCAATCCAGTTCAGTTAAAGAACCAGAGCCGGGGAACGAACTCGCCGACACTTCTCCCCTCCAGGACGAACTTCTCGAACAGACTGAACGGCAGGCGCTGCTCGAGATTGCGCTAAAACAGCTCGACAACCGCTGTCAGGCCCTTCTCAAGGCGCTCTTTTTCGCTCCCGAGGAGCTCTCCTATGAACAGATTGCCAAGTCAGTCGGAATCGCCTTTAATAGTCTCGGGCCGATCCGCGGACGTTGTCTCCAGCGACTGCGAAAACTACTCGAAGAGTCCGGGTATGTCGATGTACGAAACCAGGGTACTTCCCCTCTGTAAGCTGAAGCGAAAAGGTAACTACTTAGGAAGAGACTCATGGAGAAGCACCCAACCAGACAAGAGCTAATGTTCGCCGCTAAAGCGAAGTCATCTCAATTTGCCGCTCATTTTGGAGCTTGTGAAGATTGCCGCCAACTGTTTGAACTGTTCACTGCTTTCCCAGTGGCAGGCGAGATCGCTCTGCCTGATGCTCCAACTGGTTGGATCATCAAGGCAAGATCGATAATCGCTTCAGGCAATCCTCTTTCCGCCCTTCAGGGGCTGGCCGCGAAGTTATCTTTTGACTCATGGAAGATACCTCATGCGGTTGGCGTTCGCAGCCAGGGCGGCGAGCAGGATCGACGGCTCCGATTCGAGGTTGGCTCAATGGTGCTCGACTTGCGTGCGGAAAAAGGAACAGCCGGTTGGGATTTCACTGCGCAAGTTACCGGTGACATGGTCACTCCCGAACTCGTCAGGTTGCTCGCCGATAAACAGGAGGTGACCGCGAACACTTCGGGATTCTATGAGTGGTCCAGTATTAAGCCTCCCAAACATATCCGGATCAAAGCGGATGACTTGC
>JAMPYH010000201.1 GCA_023700785.1 Candidatus Zixiibacteriota bacterium | reverse complement strand
TCTGAAACCGATCGCATCTGTCGACACGTGACTGTTCATGTCTTATCCAACACACGATCTTGCGAAATAGTTCGCGGGATTTTGTAAGTGGTTGAATGGAAGAATGTTGTGGGATAGTAGGTCAGGTCCGTCCTCAGATTTGACTGTGGACTAGAGGTCGGCCCCGCCCTGGGAACTACTTGATGATCGCCAGCGTCCCCATCTGGACTGAACCATCGACCGCTTCGACCGACCAGTAGTAAAGGCCTGAGACCACCGTCTGGATATTGCGGTTGATCAGATCCCAGGAATCATGGCGAGAGTTGGGATCAGCCGGGTCAAAGTCGTGGCGGATCTCTCGGATCAAATCGCCGTCGAGTGAATGGATTCGAATGGTGCACCGCGGCGGCACATTAACAAAATGAACCCGCCGGTCACGGTCAGGAATGCGACTGGAACCGCGACCTTCGAATCCGGCCGCGCGATAGTCGGCGTCAATACGATAAGGATTCGGGTAGATATAAACCGGCGGCAGGGTTGTGTCAGTCTGTGCTTCGTCGGCGTACGGAAAGGCATGCTCGAGCCCCATCATCTTGGACGTTTCCAACGATGGAAGTTTGACTTTCGGCGAGCCGAAATCATACGCGGTGACATTGATATGATAGGGAATCGTCGGCAGCAGATTTTCCAACATGCACTCGTACTCGTAATACTTGAGATAACCTTCGGGAGTGAGATCCTCCGCTTTGACCGTGTCCAGCCCGGTTGGCTTATGAGCGTCGGGATAAACTTTGCGAATTGGCGTTTGTGTCCCCAGCCGGTAGACGTTTTTGTCGTGCGGCGTAAAGTAGAAGATCGAATCCACCGCGTATTTGTAACGGTACGGGTTGGTTCGGTCAAACGAGAGTGGATGAAATAATGAATCGTCGCATGGATCGATGCCGGAGCCGTAACGACACCTGATCTCATCGAGCGTCATTGGCACATCCTGTATCACAAAATCTCCCGCCGGCGGGATGAACTTGTTCCAGACCCATTTGTCATAATTCTCCCGGTCGTAGCTCGCCAGGAGCGAGAGCGAAGATTCCCGTTCGTCTCGGCCGAGCCAGATATGATATCCTTCGAAATCGATCAGGCCCGAGAAAATATCTTTGGTCGTTTCCGACGCCTGACCGTTGAAACGGATCCGGATCCCATTCAATTGCGGCTCGAGCCAGAAAACAGGTGGCGGCGGAGGCTGGACCCCGCGCCAATCAGGAACGCCGTCGCCATGATGGTAGGTCGTGTCCGCCGCGGTGATCACCCACTGGCCGCCGATAAACTGTGAGTCCAGCACGCAGACTCGGTACTCACCGGCATAGCCATCGGAGTCCGTGTCCACACCGGGGTTATCATACAGCCATTCCGCCCACATGGAGTTGAGGGCGATGTCATCAAACGAGACATTTTGGTACCAGGTGGTAGGCTGTTTGTTTATTAAGTTGATCCCGTTGTTTGGGTCTGTGTGGAAATTCTCTCCCGCGATATACGCAAACGCCAGCGACAGCTGGGCACCCGGCGCAAGGCGAAACGGCCCGAACGAAAGCACGTAATACGCGTCGTCACCGTTGGCGAGCGAATCACGATACTCGAACGGAGGAAACATCCATTCTGGATCACCCGGCCAAATGGCAGTCACATATGGCTGGTCATAGTCCCACTCCCCGTTACTCATCAAGTAGTACTTGTTCCGGTCGCCGAGTGGTTCGCCAGTTCCGCCAGTGTGGAAGTTTCGAAGCGGTCGATCTGGTGTCGGTTTTCGACGCGGACCAAAATCATAATTGAGACCGTAGTTCCTGACCCACCAATTGTAAGAGATCTGCTGAGTGGCCTTCGGTAACTGAAGAAACCTGATCCCTTCTACAGATAGCGGAGACTTATTCCCCCCTTTCACCTTAAATTCACCTTTGATGGGATCGCCATCATTGTCGGCAACCCAGGCGAGACCAACGGTGTCGACAAATCCGCATCCCCGAGAAGACGGATATGTTCTCAGAAATCCGCAGATATCATCTTCCGATATCCAATACACATCCTCTTCCAAGCTCCACTGGCCGCAATCCTGGTCAGATTGAATGCCGACGTACACCTGCTCTAAAAAGCTCTGTCCGATATTTGTGATTCTCACATCAAAGAGTACAAAGTCCTCTGCGTATTCAACCGACCAGGCGTATGAACGCTGCTCTATCCCAAGGTTGAGAGGTCGATGGGGCCGATAGTCCAGGAAATCCAGGTTACTTAGATGACCGTAGCCCGAGCTTGCGGTAAACGTGTCTACTGACCGGCAAATGAAGTCCTCCTCAGACAGCGCGCCAATGAACTCAGGCGCTTCCGGGTCGGAGATAGAACGATATTCGAGCGCGCGACTAGGGTCGCCGTCAACTAAGAACTCCCATCCACCTTCGTCCCGATCGATGTAGCTGACTATGGAAACCAGTGTATCACTGCCCACCACGCCACCTACCCATAAGCCGACGTCATTGAGGTATTGAATCCCTGACCATCGAGGGTATTCTCCCCCTTCGCCTCGCCAGTCTCCGATAATACACGCGTCCGGCGTATATTGGTACACTCCCCCCAACCATCCCGCGGCGATCCCAAGACCCAGTTTTCCGACAGAATGTGATGCGTCGCAATACTCGCCTTCCTGCGAAGCAATGATAACTCTGTTTTTGAGCGAATTAGTGCTTCTTGGATCGGGCCGGGCAATAGGCCCCTGACTACCGAACAGCGTCAGAAAAAGAAGAGTTGTCAGAATGAATCGCATAGTCCCCCGAAATTATTGACTTACGACCGAACCACCCATTCAGGATACATCTCGAAGAAAGACGAAACAATCTATATTTTGTCTATCCCCTTTTTAAACTCCCTTGTCTGACGCCGGCGATGGGCTGTCGGCTTCCCCGGAACCTTCCCCCAGAACATGGGTTATCTATATACGAATTATTATGTTGGCGGGAATTGCCCGCCCGGCTATATTACCTATAGCCAACCCGGCTGTTCAGTTTTTGCACTGTCTGCCGATAGAGTTAACGTATTCAAGGAGTTACGGTTGAATCAGGATTGGATTCTCCTGATGGCTGGCGACCCGAATTCCCAGGGATCACCTCTGCTGATGATCGTCTGGTTCGGGTTGATCTTCCTGGTCATGTATCTGCTCATGATCCGGCCCCAGCGCAAGCGCCAGAAGGAACATGAGGCGCTGTTGAAAGAGTTGAAAAAAGGTGACAAAGTAGTTACCAGCGGCGGTCTGTTCGGGACCATTTTCGCCATCGACGAGGAGAAGAATCGCGTTGTCCTCAAGATCGGCGAAGAAACCAAACTCGAGTTTTTGCGAAGCTCGATCGCCGGCAAAGTTGACAAGTAGCGATAGAGAGAAAGTTTTGTAGGAGTTAGCGTGGCTGTACGACCGATCGTCACATACGGCGACCCAGTGTTGAGACAACTGTCCGAGCCGGTTTCAGAAGTAAACCAGGCGGTCAAAGATCTGGTGTCCGATATGGTGGACACCGTGAAAAAAGCTCAGGGTCTTGGTCTGGCGGCGGTCCAAATCGGCGTGTTGAAGCGAGTCTTCATTGTTGACCTTTCCGCGGTCGACATCACGGCCAACCTCACTGTATTCATCAATCCGGAGATCGTTGAAACCCGGGGCCAAGTTGAGCTCGAAGAAGGGTGCCTGTCATTTCCGGGGATCTACCAAAAGTGTACTCGTCCCGCCATCGTGCATGTGCGCGCCCTCGACCTCAACGGCCGGCCGTTTGAGATGACGGTCGATGGTCTGGCGGCCCGAGCGATTTTGCATGAGTATGATCACCTTGAGGGAAAGCTGTTCATCGATTACATTTCGCCGATAGCCAGGACGCTTTTGAAAGGGCGGCTGAAAAAACTCGCCGCCGCTTCTTGATCTGACCGATCTGCGCTCACCAGCCGGTCATCTGCCTCGCATGTCGCTTTCCGCGATGTCGGGCCGTCCAGTCATGCTTCACGCTCTTCATGAGAATTGTTTACATGGGCACGCCGGAGTTTGCCCGGTTGCCGCTGGTTCATTTGGCTGGATCGCGGCACTCGGTACTCGCGGTGGTCACCGGACCGGATAAATACGCCGGCCGCGGCCACAAGCTGGTGCAAACCCCGGTCAAACAGGAAGCGCTCGCGCGCGGCATCCCGGTCATGACGCCATCCTCCCTTAGGGATGAGTCGCTGGCCGAGTCGCTGCGTCTGCTCGCTGCCGACCTGTTTGTGGTGATCGCGTTCCGGATATTGCCGGCCACACTCTTCAGCATCCCGAAGCTTGGCTCGATCAATATCCATGGATCGCTCCTGCCCAAATACCGTGGCGCGGCCCCCATCAACTGGGCGCTGATCAACGGCGAAGTCGAGACCGGACTCACCAGTTTCTTCCTGAAACGGGAGGTCGATACCGGCAATGTCATCCTGCAGGTGAAGACTTCGATCGCCGATGACGACACGTACGATTCTCTGGCGGAGAAAATGAGCCGCATGGCCGGGCCGTTCCTGATGGATACGGTGGACGCGATCGAAGCCGGACGCGCCGACGGTATCCCGCAGGATGACGCGCTGGCCACATCCGCGCCCAAGCTAACTCCTTTCAATTCGATGATCGACTGGGGATTTCCGGCGGTCAATCTGCGCAATTTCGTGCGGGGGCTGTGCAGCAAACCGGGAGCGTACAGCTTTTTTCGAGGGATGCGTATCAAGATCCTCGGATGCGAGATCGCAAACGAGGTAGCCGAACCGGGGATCCGACCCGGCACCGTCCTGCGGGATAAACGACGCCTCGTCGTCGCCTGCGGACCGGGCGCTGTTGAGATCACCCGGATCGTGCCACAAGGAAAAGCGGAGATGTCCGGCGCCGCTTTCGTTAACGGTTTTAAACCTCTTTCTGAAGAGGTCTTCGGGGAGATCCCGCAAGGGATTAAGGAGTTTGAGTGAAAACAGAGATTCTTATCAATTCAACTGAGTATGAAAAACGACTCGCCATGCTCGAGGATGACAAACTGGTCGAGCTGCAAGTCGAACGGCCGGATACGGAACGGATGGTCGGCGATATTTACAAAGCCAAGATCAAAACCGTTCTCCCCGGCATGCAGGCCGCGTTTGTCGATATCGGCATGGAAAAAGCGGCCTATCTGCACGCGTCCGATGTCGGCAAGGATTACGGCGGACGGTCTTACGATTCCGAAGAGCTGGACGATGACGACGCTCCGGTGCAGGTGGTTCGCAAGACCCGCCGCGCCGG
>JAMPYH010000200.1 GCA_023700785.1 Candidatus Zixiibacteriota bacterium | reverse complement strand
GATAGTGATCCTGTTCGGTTCAGTGGTCGTCAGCCAGATCGACAATTTCCTCAGGCCGTACATGGTCGCCAGCGGGACGCAGATGCATCCGCTGATGCTCTTTTTGTCCATGACCGGCGGGATCACGGTTTTCGGTCTGGTCGGTATAGTCGCGGGCCCGTTGATCGCCGCGGCGTTTGTCGCGATCCTCGAGGTGTTCGAATACGAGATCGGACCGACGCACCAGCCGCCTACTGATTCGGCGTAAAGAGTCCGACCAGATTGCCGGACGGATCTTTGAAGTGCGCGTAATGGCCGATCCCCGGAACTACCGATTTGGCCACGACAACTTCGCCTCCCGCCGACACCAGCTTCTCGCAGTAGGATTCAATATCCTCGACAAAGACATAAAGTACGATCGTGCCATTGAGCCGGCTCTGTTCGGTGCGAAAGATCCCGCCGGAGAGTCCATTGGGGCCGGACGAAAAAGTCGAGTAGCTGGTTTGCGATCGATCCGCGAACTCCCACCCGAAAACAAACGTATAAAACTCCGCGGCGCGGGGGACATCGACGGCGCCCATCTCAACATAAACGATCGGCTGTGGCATTCCTGGCTCCCAGACGTTGGACAGTTTTCTCCCGAGAATATAGACTGTCGCTGTTCGGACGTCAAATCGGTTTCCGCCTTGTCGATCCCGCGGTTTATGCTATATTGGATGACCTATGCAGAATAAGCGCGTTTTGGTGACCGGTGGAGCCGGCTTTCTGGGGTATCATCTTGCCCAGAACCTGCCGCACCGCGGTATCGCGTTTCTGGCCTGCAACGATATCGCGCCATTTTTCAAAGACGAGTACCCGTCCGACGCGCTGTTGGTGAATGTCGATGTTCGCGACGCCGGCGCGATGTATCGTCTGATCCATGACAACAGAATTGACATCATCATTCATTGCGCCGCGGCGCTCCCGCTCTGGCCGCGTGACGAGATCATGTCCACTAATATCGCCGGCGTGCGGAACACCCTGACGCAGGCGCAGAAGTGCGGCGTTGAACGCGTCATCTTTATCAGCTCCACCGCCGTGTACGGCGTCCCGGAAAAACACCCGCTGTATGAAACCGACCCGGTTGATGGTGTCGGGGCCTACGGTGAATCCAAGATCGCCGGCGAAGAGGTCTGCGCCGAGTTTCGCGCGCAAGGGATGTGCGTGCCGGTCATCCGGCCAAAGACCTTTATCGGTACCGCGCGACTTGGCGTTTTCCAGATCCTGTACGACTGGGTTGACTCCGGCAAACGGATCCCGATAATCGGCAAAGGGGAAAATCTCTATCAACTGCTGGAGGTCACCGACCTGATCGAGGCGATCAGTTTGGCCGCATCGGCTCCGCCGGAACTGGCCAATGATATCTTTAATGTCGGCGCGCAAAGATACGAAAAGGTAAAACTGGATGTCGGCGCGCTGTGTGACTTCGCGGGGAACGGCTCAAAAGTGCTCCCAACTCCGGCGCCTTTGGTCAAGGGCGCGCTGGCTGTCTTTGAGTTTATGAAGATCTCGCCGCTGTATAAATGGGTCTATGGGACCGCCGACAAGGATTCCTTTGTCTCGACCGAAAAGATCGAAAAGAAACTTGGCTGGAAGTCAAATTACTCCAACCAGGACGCGCTGATCGGCTCGCATAAATGGTATCTCGAGCACAAGGAAGAATTAAAGTACGCGAAAGCGGGGGTGACTCACCGCGTCGGCTGGGATCAGGGGATCCTGAAGTTTATCAAGCGCTGGATGTAGCGGCTATTTTCTTAACAGGATCGTCTCCGATTTCCCCGCGCGGGAGATCTGTATCGGAACCGACCCGCGATCCAGACCAGACAGGATCATCTCCATCAATTCCTTGTGCGTCTTGGGGCGAACGCCGGCGACGCGATTGATCAGATCACCTGTCTTCAGTCCCGCTTTCGACGCGAGTCTGGTCTTATCGAGCTTCTCCACCACCAACTGATTGTTGTCATTTATCCGAACCGAAAACCCAAGTATCCCTTTTGACGGAAGCCCCTCAACCGTTTGTCGGCGCGCCTCGGTATCCGTCATATCGACCAGCGGGCTGATCGCCTGGAGCAATCGCGAGTCATACGGTTCTTTCGCGAGCCAACTGACCAGCGGTTTCTCGTCCGAAAGTTGCCAATTCGCCTGGATATATTGCTCGTACAAGCCGCGGCAGGGGAGATTCCGTTTCCAGAACGGATCATCGTACGCCGCTTTGGCCGAATCCGATCCCAACAGAACCTTGGCGGCGGAGTACGCCAGATGAAAGGCCAGCAGGTCGCGGTAGTATGGGCCAGATTGCGCCAGCGGATGTTTCGCCAACCCAAACGACGCGTCCAGACTCCGTCGGCCCGCGTCGAGCAAGAGCCGATTCGCCAACAGGTAGATAAGATTCAATTTGGTCGGAAGTCCGGTTGGAATAGCTTCGGTAAGCGAACCGACGCGCAGGCCGCCGATCGGCAGGATCATTGGCTCAGTGTTGCCGATAGTCGGGTAGTACCGAAGCAGCACGATCTCCAGATCGTCGCCGGACCAGGGGACCCCCGCCAATCGCTCAAGAGTTCTCAACACTGAATCAGCCGACGCAAGCCAGAATGAATCGATCTCGGCGGTATGAGCCTGCACCCAGCGGATATCTTCGGTGGCGGCCTCAGTTCGGTAATAGGTCGGATAAAGCGTGGTCTGCAATTCGACATTGCGGCTGTCAAACGTCACCAGCGGGAGCCGTCCGGTACCGGTTTGCGCCGCGACCGCGGCCGCCGAAAACAGCATTACTATGATGAGAGGAATCAGTCGCCGCATGATGCGATAGTAAAAGACTTGTATGACAATCGCAAGCAAAACCGGTCATCCCATAGGCGCCGCGGCATATCCGGATGTCTCCTGCTGGAGCGGAGCCTCAAGCAATCGAAAATAAAACAGGGTGTGGGCCGAATGGAAGAACGACCCAAGCAATCCCTCCAGCACCAGCATCACCAGACCAACTGTCGGGATCCCCAAAAGCAGTGCCGGTAAAAGTCCGCCGTCGGCGGCGATCGCCATGGCGATGAACGGCGCCGCGATCATGGCAAGCAGGATCATCACCGCGATCCCAAAGGCGATCGCTATCAACAGTAATACCAGGGCGAACTTCACACAGGCAGCTATATAAGTACGGAAAAGGAAATACGCTTCATCCAGAGAGTCGCCGATACCGCTTCCCCGCACCACCACGGCCCGCTGCGCCAGCCAGTAGATCATCAGGATAACAACCAGCCCCGCAAACAGCGCCGGAATCAGGATTATCAGGCCAAGGACACCAACCGCAGGATGTATGACAAAAAAGAGCACTCCCGGGAGCGCCAGTACCAGCACCACCGCGATCACCGCGCCGACCATCAGCAGCCAGAGTCCGACCATCCGCCAGAAGTTATCTACGCCGACCGAAAACGATGAGCCGAACGTATATCTGCCGCCGCGGGTCAGTTTGTTGACCGCGTCGATATGCGCCCCGCAGGAGATGAAGTGCATGATCAGGAAGATCAGTCCTACGATAATCCCCAAAAACACAAGAGTCATGAAGGCCGGGCTTGAGGTGATCGAACCAAAGGGAGAATCTTCGGACAGGTCAAAGATGGAGCTAAACCCGCCGCCCCCTTGCACGAAAAGTCCAAAGATCCAAAGGGCTTTGTATTTCCAGGCGATATCCCAGGAACGCTGAAGGATCGATCCGATCTCCATGAGTTCTCCCTTGTGAGTTGGTGATGCGATAATAACGGCCAGCCGGTGAACAGCCGCAACCAAAAAGCAGGCGACAAAATCAAACTTGCCATGTCGCCTCTGCCTCCCCAGATTTACCGTACTCAGGAGGACAAGGAGTCGTCATGTCACGCCAACAGAGCATTAATCGTTTGATCCTATTACTCGCTGTCGCGCTGATTATTCATGGGTGCGGGAAACAGCAGGAGGCGGAGCCATTGGACCGGGCGCAAGATAGCGCATCGGCAACCGAGACTCCCGGGCGGGATAGCGTAACTTTTGAGCTGGCCGGCCAGGACTCGGTCACCGCGTTCGAATTGCTGCAGCGGGCGCACTATGTCGAATTCCGTTCCACCGCGATGGGTCTGTTTGTCACCGGCATTGATTCGGTGCAGGGCGGTGGGAACGCGTTCTGGATATACACGGTAAACGACACGACGCCTAAGACCGCCAGCGACAAGATGTTCACCCGAACCGGCGACCGCGTGGTCTGGCGGCTGCGACTTCAATCCGAGTGAACTGACTGCCGGATATTAGCTTCCCTTTTGACGCCCCGGCGGTGTATATTCCGAGCTATGGCATCGGACAGCATGCGACGGATCGAAGCTTCGGAGTTCTTCCTGATTGCCGGCCCCTGTGTGGCCGAGTCCGAAGAGCTCTGTATGCGCGTGGCGGAAGCGGTTCTCAAACTCGCGCGGAAGCATAACCTTCCCTACATTTTCAAGACCTCCTTCACCAAGGCCAACCGACTTTCGGGCGATTCCTATACCGGTCCGGGGATAGTCAAGGGGCTGGAGATCCTCGCCAAGGTCAAAGCGACTTTTGGGATCCCGGTGCTGACTGATGTACATGAGACGATCGAAGTTGATACCGCCGCGACGGTCGCGGATGTCTTGCAGATCCCGGCGTTCCTCTGCAGGCAGACCGACCTTGTAGTAAAAGCGGCGGCCACCGGACGGTGGGTCAATATCAAGAAGGGGCAATTTCTGGCTCCGGAAGATATGGAACAGATCGCCAGGAAGACAGGGACTCGCAAAGTGATGCTGACCGAACGGGGAGCGTCGTTCGGCTACAAGAATCTCGTAGTTGATTATCGAGGCTTGATAATAATGAAAAAGACCGGCCTGCCGGTCGTTTTCGACGCCACGCATTCGCAGCAGTTGCCGGGAGGCGGGGGGAAAGAATCTTCCGGCCATCCGGAGTTCGTGATCCCGCTCGCGCGGGCGGCCGCGGCGGTCGGGATCGACGGTCTCTTTGTTGAGACCCACACCGATCCATCGGAAGCAAAGTCAGATCGCGCCACCCAGCTCCCGCTGGAGTCCATGCCAAAACTGATCGAGCAGGTGCTGGCGGTGCGCGAGGCGCTGAAATAACATGGCTAATACTCTGCTCAATCGCGACCAGATGATCCAGCGCTTCAAACGGATCAAACTGCTCGCGCTCGATGTCGATGGCGTGCTGACCGATGATTCGATCTATTTCGGGCCGGACGGTTACGAGATGAAGCGGTTTAATATCTCCGACGGCTTCTTTATCGTGCTCGCGATGCGG
>JAMPYH010000199.1 GCA_023700785.1 Candidatus Zixiibacteriota bacterium | reverse complement strand
TCGGTATGCACAACATAATCCCCTTTGGTCAGCGCGGAATAGTCCGATATCGCCACTCCCTCTTTGAATTTCTTCCGCCGGATCCTCCGGTGGTGGCGGCTGAATAGCTCGTGATCCGTGAGCACAACAAACCCGGCGTCCGGGCATCCAAACCCCGCGCGCAACGAGATCACTTCGACATGGGGCAGTTCGTCGAGACCGGCTTTCTGCTGGATCAACTCGTCGAGGCGCGACGCCTGGCCTTCGTTGTCGGTGGTGATGACATACTCGACCTGTTGCTCACGATATTCCCGGATCGCCTTGCCGAGCAGATCGAGCCGCGCGTTGAACGCGGGATGCGGCTGACAATTGAAAGAGATCACATCGCTTCGCGCCCCGCGGAACGGCAGGTGGTTTATCTGCGTCCTCTCTTCAAGTCGTTTGAACAGGCTCTCCGGCGACAGATAATACTCGGTCGGCAGCGGAAGTTGGCTCAGCCGTTCGCGCAGCCGGGCGTGCAGCGACTCCGCCTCCAGAATGACTTCTTCCGCTTCTTCCCTCAGCGCCTCTTCGTTCTCCAGAAGTACCACCGCGTTGTGCGGCAAAAAGTCGAGCAACGACCCCTGCTCGAGACCGAACAGGATCGAGAGCCACTCGAGTCCCGGAAGTTCCGGATCGTTCAGGTAGCGATGACGAATGTGATCAGCATCTTCTTCGGGGAGTTTGCCCAGTTCGGTCTCGAGCGTTTCCTGCGTGATCGGGATCTCCCGTTTCGGGAGAATGGTGACCCGTTCCACCTGCCCGACTGTGCGTTGGTTGCCGACCTCAAAATAGCGGATCGTCTCAACCGTGTCGCCGAACAGTTCAACACGAACCGGATATTCGGAGCCGGGAGTAAAAAGATCGATCAAGCCGCCGCGTCGGGCGAAATCGCCGACTTCCTCAACCAGCGGCACGCGCCGAAATCCAAGCTGGACCAACCGCTCAACCAGATCCTCGACATCGATCTCCCTGCCGACCTCGATATCTACCCTGCTTGACGCCAGCACTTTGGTCGGAATGGTTGGTTCCATCAGCGCGCGGAGCGGGCAGACGATCACCGACAGACGATTGTCGAGCATCCCGGCCAGCGTGCTGATCCGCTGTCCCATGATCTCGCCGACCGGCGCCTTGAAATCATACGGCAGTATCTGGCGCGACGGATAGAACGCCAGTCGCTCGGAGTTCATCAGGAAAAGGAGATCTTCGTGAAGTTCCGCCGCTTCATCGGTCGAACGGGTCACGATGATGATCGGCCGATCGAGCGAGCGCGCGAGACCGTTCACCAGGAACGCCTCGGCGGAACCGGCCAGTCCGGAGATCGCTATCCGATCCCGCGAATCGCGCAGACGATTCTGCAATTCAAGCAACGGCTGATACTGTTGCCAGCGAGCAAGCAGCTCGTTGAACCGCGAAGGAGTGTGACCATGCGTGGCGTGAGTATCTATTTTCATCTTTGGGTATCAACACGAAAGCCCCGATGTCATTTCGACCGGGGGGATTCGCGACTGATTATGGCGCGGAATATAACCGCTTAACCGATGTTTGTCATCTGGGAAATTGAGAAAGCGAGGCAGTTGCTGTCGAACGGGATCATCAGCCGGCGGCGTTGAACAGGTCGCCGTCAACCTCGACCTGGTCGTAATTCTTCTCTTTCGCCTCGTAGAGCACCAGAATCGTCACCCGGCGATTACGGGCGTCGGAAGGATCTTCTTTGATCATCGGGAACTTGTCGGCGTATCCGCGTACCTCGCGAACCTGCCCCTGATGCAGTCCGGAGACCTCCATCAGTTCGCGCGCGGAGTTGGCGCGGTCGGCGGAAAGCTCCCAATTGGTGTAACCGGTCCCACCCGCGAACGCGGCGTCAGTGTGACCTTCCAGCACCAGGTGGTTACGCAATTTCCCAAGTTCCCGGGCGATGATCATCAGGATAACCGCGCTTTTCTGAAGTAATTTATCAGACCCCGGCTCAAAGAACGCGGCATCGTCGGCGGATTCGTTCAGGATGATGCGGAGTCCCTCAGAGGTCATCTGGATGCGGATATTTTTCTTCAGCCGCTGGAACGCGTCCTGTTGCTCAAGCTGCTCAAGGATATTCTTAGCCGCGGCGGATAGCTCGGCTCTCTCGGTGTCAGTTGGAATGGTCTCGTTTTTGACCGGGTTGTTGACCAGGCCGATCGTAGGATCATCGGCATTGATCACCTGGGTTGTCCCTTGCAGGACTCCGGAGCGGCCTTCATGGTTGAACTTACCGGGATCACGGAAATAGCCGGCCACCGCCTCTTTGACGTCGTCCTTCTGTCCGACCAGCCACATCACTAAAAAGAAGCACATCATCGCGGTCATGAAATCAGCGAAGGCGACTTTCCACGCGCCGCCATGATGACCGCCATGACCATGCTTTTTCCGTCGGATGATGATCGGTTGCTGTTCGTCGGCCACGACTATCTCTTCTTTGATTCGTTGCAGGCTTTTTCAAGCTCGGTGAAGCCGGGGCGCACTTCCGCGTAGAGAGTCCGGCGAGCGAACTCAACCGCGATAACGCCGGCGACCCCTTTATGGAAGGACAGCAACGCGTGTTTCATACAGCCGAGGTACTGCTTGGTGTCGTTGGTCCGGTGAGTCAGGCAGGCCGCAAGCGGCCCAACGAAACCGTAACAGCCGAGAATACCGAGGAATGTACCGACCAGCGCGGCCGCCACCTTGTGGCCGATCTCCTCCGGCGGGCCGTTGATCGCCGCCATGGTCAGCACAACGCCCAGCACCGCCGCCACAATTCCCAGACCGGGAAGCGAATCAGCCACTGAGGAAAGCGCCTGTGATGGGCGCAGTTCTTCGGCGTGCAACGTCTCGATATCTTCTTCCATCAGGTCCTGAAGGTCATGCGGCTGGACGGAGCCTGAAATGATGACGCGCATAGTGTCGCAGAAGAAATCGACCGCGTGATGATTCGCCAGGAACTTGGGGTAACGTTTGAAGATCTCGCTCTCTTTGGGGTGCTCGATGTGGTTTTCCAGTCCGACCAGACCGTCGCGGCGGGCGACGTTAAAGACCTCGTACATCATCACCAGCAGCTGGAGGTAATCCTTTTTCCCCAGCCCGGCGCCAAACACTCCCTTGATCTGGCCGATGATCGCCTTAATGACTGAGAGCGGAGTGGCGATCAGAAGCGAGCCAAGAGCCGCGCCGCCGATGATCATCACTTCCAACGGTTGATAGAGGGCAATTGCTTTGCCGCCTTCCAACATGAACCCGCCCAGCACACCGCCGATAACGACAATCGCGCCGATAAATATGAACATAGTAAACCTTGATACCCCAGTTATTTAGCAGGTCGTTACTGCCCGGTTTACCTAATAATATCGGCAGTTCGATTCAAAACTGTACGGGACAACAAGTAGCCGCTGGTGGTCCGAAAAATCTTGTCAACGCCATCCCCGCCAAATACTTTGCGGAAACCACCCGAAGGAACGACCCATGCAGAGATTGTTTACAAAACGACGTTCGACCTTACTGCTCATCATGTTATCCGGTTTGGCGCTCCATCAGATCGCTTTTGCGGCGACTGGAGACGACAGCCATGGCGGCGGAGTCCTCAATGTCCTGCTTGAATTGATCGTCATTCTGCTGGCGGCAAAACTGGGCGGCGACCTCTTTGAACGGGTCGGACAGCCCGCGGTATTGGGGGAGTTGATCCTTGGGATGTTGATCGGCAACGCCCATTTGATAGGCATCACCGCGTTTCAATCGTTTGGCTCCAATGTCACCCTGGAGATCCTCGCCGAGATCGGCGTTATCATTTTGTTATTTGAGGTTGGCCTGGAATCGACCGTCCGTGAGATGCGCCAGGTCGGCGGGACATCGCTTCTGGTCGCGACCCTTGGCGTAGTGGTCCCATTCGCGCTCGGCTGGGGAGTCAGCTTTTTGTTTCTGCCGGAAGAGTCCAAGTTTGTTCACGCCTTTATCGGCGCGACTCTTTGCGCGACTTCCGTCGGCATCACCGCGCGCGTGCTGAAGGACATTGGAAAGACTAATTCGAAAGAAGCCCGCATCATTCTCGGCGCGGCGGTGATCGATGATGTCATGGGGCTGGTGATTCTCGCCATTGTCGCGGGGATAATCTCCGCGGCATCAACCGGCGCGGGAGCGATCAGCGCGCTGGCGATAGTCTGGATCATCGCCAAAGCGCTGCTGTTTATCCTCGGCGCGATCGTCATCGGCCAGTGGCTTCTGCCGCATTATTTCAAGCTGGCGTTTCGCGTGCGCGGCAAAGGAGTATTTCTTTCTTTCGCGTTACTGGTCTGTTTTGGACTGGCCTATGTGGCCGGCAAGATCGGGCTTGCGCCGATAGTCGGCGCGTTCGCCGCGGGGCTGATCTATGATCGCGTCAACTACCAGGAGTTCGAGGAACGCGAACAGCACACGATGGAAGAACTGATCTCGCCCATTGCCATCTTCCTGGTGCCGATCTTCTTTGTCCGCATGGGGATGTTGGTCGATCTGACGACATTTGGAGAGGTCGGCATTCTCGGCTTTGCGGCAGTACTGACCATAGCCGCGATCATCGGCAAGCAAGCATGCTCTCTTGGTGTCTGGGATAAAACGACCAATCGGATCGCGATAGGTCTTGGGATGATCCCCCGGGGCGAGGTAGGGCTGATCTTCGCCGGGATCGGCGCGAAACTCATGATCGACAGCCATCCTGTCATATCGCCATCGACCTACTCCGCGGTAGTGATAATGGTGATAGTGACGACTTTGGTGACGCCGCCGCTGCTGAAATGGTCTTTGATGCGCCAGCCCAAGGATGGCAACGAGTTATAGAAATCTGAACCTTCGGCCAACGATCACTTGACATCGGTTGTCGCCGGAGTATATTGGCAGTCCTGATCGCGGGGTGGAGCAGTCTGGTAGCTCGTCGGGCTCATAACCCGAAGGTCGCAGGTTCAAATCCTGCCCCCGCCATAATTTCGACTGCACCGCAATCACCCCCAGCCAAATGACCTACAATCAGTGACTGCTATGCCAGCTCCTTCTAACAGATGCCTGTCAAATTTGTGGGCCAGAATACCATAATCCAAACCAATCAAGTGCATTCTGATTGAATATTGGCTCAGTCTGAATTCAAGATTAGTGCTGTGGCGCCATGCACCGACCAGAGTTCACTACCACCTTACGGGCAGTTCGGCAATGTCGGCCGCGGTAGTGTGGTCAGGTATGCTATCAGCAACGATAAATCAGATAAATCCGGATTGAGGGCCACTGATACATTGATATTGGCTTCGGCCAAACATGGCAGT
>JAMPYH010000198.1 GCA_023700785.1 Candidatus Zixiibacteriota bacterium | reverse complement strand
TGTCCCGAATCTCCTTTTTCCGGACAACGCAGTAGCCAACAAACGTATCTTTGATCGCCAGATCGCGAATTGTCTTATTGTCCATCACAGACCCCCAGGCTTGGATATTTGCCTGAGTATAGCATCCGGCTGACAGACTGCCAAGCGGTTGAAATCGAATTTGGCGTTACTGACCGAATCGAAAACCGCCCGCAAAACGATGAATTTTGGCGGAATATTACAGTTGATGAATCTGTATAACTGATATATTTTCCAGAGCCTTATGAAGATCCTCCAGCGCTACATCCTCAGGGAGCATATCGCTCCGTTTCTATTCGCGCTATTCATTATCACTTTTTTGCTGATCATTGAGTATGTCCCCAAAATAGTGGACCAGGTCATTGATAAAGATCTTTCAGTCTGGGTTGTGCTGGAGTTGATCGGGCTGAATCTGGCCTGGATGCTGGCGCTTTCGGTGCCGATGTCGGTGCTGGTCGCCACGTTAATGGCGTTCGGGCGCCTTACTTCAGACTTTGAGGTGACCGCCATCAAATCATCCGGGATAAATCTGCTCCAGATGCTGATCCCGCTCCTGGTGGCGGCCTCACTCCTGACTGCCGGTATGATCTGGTTTAACGACGCGGTTCTGCCGGATCTGAACAAGCGCGCCCGACTTCTCTGGGGAGATATCTCCGCGATGCGGCCGACATTGGTCTTCAGGTCAGGCATCTTCATCACCGAGATCCCCGGCTATCTGGTGCAGGTTGACAAGATCGATCACTCTACCTCGCGTGTCGAAGGCGTCCGGATCACTGAAACCAAAAATCCCGCCAAGCCGCGCCTGATCATCGCCGAGTACGGTTTCTTGAAATCATTGGATAATGGGAAAAATCTGCAATTTACGCTCTATAACGGAGAACTGCACTCGTTTGATGTCGAGACCCCGGCCAATTACCGCAAGGTAGATTTCCAAGATCAGGTGATAAATATCTCTGGCACCGGTTCGGAACTGGTCCGCACAGAGACGGACTACCGGACCGACCGCGAGATGCCGATCGATACCATGCAGAGGCACGTTTTGTCCAACTTGGAGCAAATAAAGCCGCTGCAAGCCAGCTCGATCAATAGCCTCAGAGAGCGATTCACGCGGCTCTATTCGGATACTTTCGCGGTACAAGGGGCAGGTGTCATTACTGACTCCGCGGCGCTGGTGCTCGCGAAAACCGACGCCATGGTGCAGCTTCGGACCATAGAGCGAAACCTGCAGCAGATCGAGACTCGCCGAAAAGTAGCCGCCAAGTTCCAGATCGAGATATACAAGAAGTATTCCATTCCCGCGGCGTCGCTGGCGTTCGTGCTGATCGGCGCGCCACTCGCGATCATGACGCGCAAAGGCGGCATGGGTATCGCCATCTCTATCTCGATCGCGCTATTCATTATCTACTGGGCGTTCCTGATCGGCGGAGAAGACCTCGCCGACCGCGGCCTGGTGTCGCCTTTCATCGCGATGTGGGGAGCGAACATCCTGCTTGGCGCCATCGGCATATATTTGATCTATGTCGTTGTCACTGAGAAACCGGTCTTTGCCTACTTCCGCCGGGTCCCCAAAACATGATCAAGAAGCTCGACCTTTATCTGTTGCGATATTACCTCCAGTCGCTGGCGGTGGTCACCGTGGCGATCGGCCTGACCATCATTGTCGTCAATATGGTAGAGCAATTACGCGATTTTGTCGATCACCGGGTGCCGCTGCTGACCATCCTCCAATACTATCTCTTCTTCGGCGGCTGGGTGATCAAATCCTTTATGCCGATGTTTGTCCTGCTGGCGGCGCTCTTCTCCGTGTCGATACTCGCGCGCCGACGCGAGATCCTCGCGATGAAAGCCGCCGGCATTTCGCTCTATCGCGTCACTTTGCCCTTTCTGCTTGCTACTATCCTGCTCGCCATCGGCCACTTCTATTACAGCGAGTATCTTTTTCCGCCGCTCAACCAGCGCCGCATCGAGCTCAAAGAGTTCACCATCGAGAACAGGTCGAAAGCGGCGATGGCGAAAGTACGAAATGTCTTCCGGCAGATCAGCCCCGGCAAGTTCTACACCATCACGTCGTTCGACACCGAGCGGGGCGACGGGCGGGACTTCAAATTGTATGCCACCGAGGGCAACCGCCTCAAACAGATCATTACGGCCGACAAGGTCGCGTTCGAGGATCATCGCTGGCTGCTGCGCATGGGTCAGGTGCGCGATTTTGATTCACTCGCCAAGGAAACATTTCTTGAGTTCGACACTATGACGGTCGCGCTGGTCAAGGACAGGCCGCAGGATTTTGAGAGCAAGATCATCAAGCCCGAGGATATGGGGCTCGAACAGCTGAAAGACTACATCGATCTGCAAAAGCGGACCGGCGGACCCTTCTTGCGGGAGTCGATCGACCTCCAGATCAAATACGCGTTCCCGATGACCTCTATCATCATCATTCTTATCTGCGTCCCGTTCGCGGCCAATCCGCAACGATCCGGCATCGCCGTCTCGTTCTCGGTCGGCGCGGCGATCTCGCTGCTTTATTTTATCCTCTTCAGAATATTGCAGTCGGCCGGGTATAATGAGAAAGTACCGGAGATGGCGGCGGTCTGGGGGATAAACGCGGTCTTTCTGGTGATCGGGCTGGTCGTCTTGATCGGAGCACGGAAGTAATGCCGCACCAGGACCACGAACGAAACCGCGCGATGTGGAATGAGATAGTTGATGTTCACCTCAACCACCCGAGCTATCTCACTCAGCAATTCCTGGAGGGCGGCTCCAGCCTGAAACAGCTCGAGCTGAGTGAGCTTGGCGATGTTTCAGGGAAGACTTTCCTGCACCTGATGTGCCAATTCGGGCTCGACACGCTCTCATGGGCGCGTAAAGGCGCGGTCGTCACCGGTGTGGATATATCGGACCGATCGATCCTCCGCGCGAATGAACTGAAAGAGAAGTCGGGACTGATGTCGGCTCGGTTTGTTCGCTCCGATGTTCTTGATCTTCGAAGCGTTCTGGATGAACACTTTGACTTTGTTTACCAATCGTACGGCACGCTCTGCTGGCTCGCGGATCTGGATCGCTGGGCGCAGGTTGTCGCCCAATCGCTGAAACCCGGCGGGACTTTTCTCCTGATCGATGATCACCCCTGTTCGCTCGCGATCCATCAGACAAAATTGAGTTATTTTTCCACCGAGTCCGAGACGCTCGACAACCAGCCGGACTACGCCGACCGCACGTTCATACGTTCACACCCCAGCACCGAATGGCAACACACTACCGCCGGGATCCTCAATTGTCTGATCAATGCCGGGTTGAGGATCGGGAAGGTCGGGGAGTTTGATTATTCGTATTATCAGGTCTATGAAGATTGGTATTGCGAAGGTGATCGCTGGTACCCGCCGTCGGGCCAAAGCACGTTCCCGCTGATGTTACTCGTGCGCGCGACGAAATAACGTCGTTCGTCGCTCACACAGTGGCGCTATGCGCCCGCAGCGATTCCATTTTTGCCCTGAACGCCAATTCCACCAGATCTACCAGCCGCGCCATATCGACCGTTCCGGTATTCAAAACCAGATCGTAGTAGATGGGGTCGTCAATGTCCCGATGATAGACTTTTTGGATAAACTCGCGCCGCTCATGGTCTGATCTCTCGATGATTTGCCTCGCCTCGCGAGGAGACATCGCCTTGAATCGACAGAGATTCTCAACGCGAATCGGTTCGGGGCAGACCACTCGCAGATGGAATCCGTTGTTTGGTCCCAGAATGACATTTCCGCCTCGCCCCATCAGGATCACGCCGCCAAGTTCCGCCATCGACAACACTACTTTCGCCAGATACTCATTGTAGTCGGTGTGGTCAATGAGCTGGCCGGAGAGTGCCGCTTCGACCGCCAGATGCAGTCGCCCCCGCGCATGCTCATCGAGATTCTCCAGCAACCGACGATAGTAGCCTGATTCTCTGGCCATGACATCGAGCACGTCCCGATGCAAACGTTGAAAGCCAAGTCGTTCCGCGAGCTGAGTGGCGAGATAGGAACCGCGCGAGCCGGTCTGGCGACTGACTGTGATGATATGCTGCGGCTCGGCGATCGGCGGGTGGAGTTCTTCAGATGCCCGCCGTCGCTCAAGCTCCCATTTGAGGAGCTGCCGATTGATGATCGCATCGATCGAGGTCATACGAATCACCTCCATATATAAAATACGCAGGCATCATGGATTCGCAACGTGATTTGTTTTAGAGAGGTCAACTAGTAGAGCCGGCCGCCCAGATCAGCGTTTTCGACCGGGCTGACCAAGACCAACCCGCCGCCGGGGCGGGGGACACCCAGCAGGAGCACTTCGGACATAAAGCCACCGATATTCTTGGGCGGAAAATTGACCACCGCCAGACACTGGCGGTTCATCAACTGCTCCGGAGTGTAGTTTGTCTTGAATCTCGCCGACGTCTGCTTGATGCCTATCTCCGCGCCAAAATCGATCTTGAGCTTGTACGCCGGGATCTTGGCTCGCTCAAAATCGACGACCTCGACAATTCTCCCCACCCGAATATCGACTTTGAGAAAATCGTCATACGATAGCGGTTCGGTCATAGGGAGCAATAAACATCTCTGAGGAAGGTCCGGCAAGCGGAACCAGAAAGTCGCAAGTGGTCTCTGAATTGCCTGCCCTCATCCGGCCCGCCAGCGGCGGGCCACCTTCTCCCAAGGGAAGCGGGTGCCCCGAAGGGGAGGGTGAGGGTTTCTGCCCTACCCGTGCCACATCTTCATGTGGTCCGCGTGTGTATGCAGATAGCCGCCGGCCTGGAAGTTCTTGTCGTAGAAATCCAGGTCGAGATGGTGCGCCTGAAGGAATGTCAGCACATAGACCGATGGCACTGTCCCCGGGAATCGGCCGAACGTGTCATAGATGTACTGGCATTGCAGCGCGACGCATTCCTTGAACTCTTCATTCATCTCCGCCGCCGCGCCGCGCACTTTGGCGCTCTCTTTCCACGGTCCTGGCGTGTCGGCGTTAAACGGCCCCCCCGCGTCGTACTTCCGCCGCACCAGAGCGTCCACCGCCGCCCGCATATTGGGATAGTGCGGCGGACAGGAGGCGACAAAGATTCCCTCCCTGCCGGTGAAGTTCGGCACCGGCCATTTCGGATTCGTATCAAACTGGAAGCCGAGACCCGGGACTTCAGGATTGCCGCTCGCGCCCAGGAGTGAGAACTGATCGATCCCGTCAAACATCCAGCCGCCCAATCCGAGCGCCTGCAACATCAACATCCCGGCATAACAGGAGGTCGAACTCTCGGCGACCGTCTCGGTCAGGATATACTGCTCAAGA
>JAMPYH010000197.1 GCA_023700785.1 Candidatus Zixiibacteriota bacterium | reverse complement strand
GAACACCGGAGACGATCTCCGCGCGATCCTGCTCGATCTTCATCCGCCCGCCACGACCGTACCCCTTTTGACGACGACTCATCTGGAAGTCAAGCGCGACGGGATCGATGGTCAACCCGGCAGGGAGACCATCAAGTATCGCGGTCAGTTGCGGGCCGTGGGATTCACCGGATGTCAGGTAACGCAGCATGCGTTGAAAGGTATGCAATTGGAACCGTCAGGTCAACGGCTCGGATTTTCCTCGAACATCGTCTCGTCCGGAAGCACCAATCCTGATTCTTCGGACAGCTGCTTGATACGACGTTCAATGCGGTCATCGAGCTTCATTGCCTGGGACATATTGTAGAACTCGACTTCGTCGATTGGGGATATCTCTTTGATCTCCGCGATAACGGCGACCGTCTTGCGGACGGCGTTTTCGATCACATCAAGGCTGGCGGGCAGGGTCTCGAGCACGCGCGGCGTGTCGCCTCGTTTGAGCCGCTGACGCAGCAGTTGGGTACGGCCGTACATCGCCATCGCGGCGTTGTTGACATAATGGGAGAGGGTCGCGATCGCGATATTTTTGGACTCAACCGCGCCTTTGTCCCGCTCTTCCTTGAGCAGTTTCTGGCTCAATTCCTGACGTTCCTGGAAAAGGTTATGCACGATCAGGTAGGTGCGCCAGATCTCTTTATTGGCGCGCATCAGCAGATCCTCGACATTGCCAATGCTCGTATTCAGGAACTCCGCGGCGGCAAGCGCGTCGGTCATCAAGGTGACCGATATCTCCTCGATCTGATCTTTGGTCAGGTTCAATAATTGGGCGATCTGATTAGTGCGGGTCATCCGCTCAACCGGATCCCAACCGTAGTCGTCCGCGGACGTATGCCCAAGCAGACTGGCCAGTCGGATGATGTTCGTTACCGACGCTCCGGGAACCAGCGCGGCAAAAGAGTGATGATCCCTGACAGCTTCACAGATAGAAACAGGCAGTCGCCAGCGTACCGCCAGATGGTAGCCGACTTCGCAGTGGTCGATGCCGAAGACCTGTTTCTCCGCGGCAGACAGCGACGCCGCGCGGATCTGTTTCTGCGCGATCTTCTTGTATTGATCAGGATAATGGTTGATGAAATAGAGCACGCCGACATCGTGCAGGAGCCCGGCGATAAAGGATTCATCGGTCGCCTTGATACCAGCCGCCTTGGCGATCTTTTCCGCCGCGACTGAGACGGTCAGGATGTCGGCAAAGAGATGCTTGGTATTGACAAATGAGACCTTCTCGTACCGCTCTGGATTCAGCACTGAAGAAGAGAGCGCCATGCACTTCACCGTGCTGATCCCCAAGACCTGCACCGCCTGCTGTACGGTGGTAGTGCGGCTGAAGCGCTGATAGAACGACGAGTTGGCCAATTTGAGTATTCGACTGGTCAGCGCCGGATCCCGAAGAATGATCCGGGCCAAAGATTCGGTCGAGTAATTCGATTTTTCTATCTCGCGTAGCAACTCGTTGAGCGCCTGTGGCAGAGACAGAATGTCATCGTTTCTTGAGATATCTTCGAGAATGGTCATTTTATCCATAAGTATAACCGCACCTGTACCTTGTCTTTGTCGGTAGAAAGTCTGGAAGGTTGAGAGAAGGATCGAAATTAGATGCTGTTACGACCGTTTGGCCGCTACCGCCCGAATGATATCCGTGAGCTGTTCAATCCGGAAAGGCTTGAGCAACACCTCGGTAATACCGGCAGTCTCAACTTCAGTTTGGTCGAGACCGGCTTCCCAGCCGGTGACCAGAATGATCGGTATCTCGGGCTGCAATTTGCGTATCTGGCGGGCGACTTCGAGACCGGTAAGGTCCGGCATAGCCAGATCAGTCAGCACAATATCAAATCGACTTGAGGCCGCCAGCCGGACCCCTTCGGTCCCGGATGAGGCAGTCTGCACCTGGTAGCCGAGCGACTGGCACATCGCCGATATCAGGTCGAGAATGACGGCCTGATCGTCTATAGCCAGAACCGCGAACTGGCGGGCATGAGAAGCGGCCTGCGGGGCCGTATGAGACGCCTTTAGGGGGAACTTGAAGCTCAGGTAGGCCGGAGTCGGGCCGGTCTGATCGGCCGCGAAATAGCATATCCCCTGAGTTACCGGCTTGAGGAATACTTCCGAGGGTCGATGCTGGAGTGCCTGGTCAGCCAACTGATACTCGCCGAAACCGGCGACCGGCTCAACCGGCGGGAAGTTCTCGCGATGGCGCGAAATGTCGAGATAGACGAAATTGTCCTGAACATAGGTCGCTATCGAGATGACGTCCTCTTCCGAGGCGATGGCGGCGAACCTATTAAGTACCGCTTCAAATAACTGTTGTATTTCATTGTTGTTAAATGATATATCCGAGATGTCGCCAAGTCGCAGATCGACCTCGCGTGCGCGCCCGCCAGCCATGTAGAGATTGCCAGAAATACGTGCATCGTGAAGTACAGCCGACACCGCCTGATTGATGGTCTCCCCCTTGTGCTCTATGGAGACTGTAGCTGTGGAGTTGACCACCAGGGACCGTTTAAGCAACGCCGCGGCGTTCTCTGCCTCAGAAGCTATCGCTTTGAGTTGATTCCGCAGCTCGCCTGAAACCTCTTCCCTCCCTGCGGCGAGGTCGGCGTTGCCGATCACCGCTGAGAGATGGTTGTTCAGTTGATTGATCAGCGGGGCGATCCGATCCGAATCGTCGGTGGAAAGCTCAATCGGACGAGGAGCACCGGCAATGCTCGCCATATTACGGCGCAAGCCATAGAGCGAGACCGCGAGGGTCAACATCCGCTCCCATTCCACTCGTTCCGTCTCCGGTATCTCGTACAGGAAAAACAGCGCGACCTCGGAGATGCCGCTCGAATCTGCCAGCGGACAAGCGGCAAGCATTTGCGGGAGTCTCCGCTCCCCAAAGCAGCGGTGGAAAACAAGTTGTGCCGATGGTCCAAAAGCTTCGATAGCGGCGAGAACATTGCGTTTGCCGAAGACAAAGCGAGGGGCCGACGCGATAACTGCTTCGCCGACGATCCCTTCCCCCGGCTCCAGCAACAGCTCGACCAGTTCCGTCTCGTCGATATTCAGAGCGGTGGCCGCCGAGAATGAGCCATTGCTGTGGCGAATAAGGGTGATCGCTTGAGACGATCCAGGGAACATGTCAGCAAGGTGGCGAACAAAGAAGCCGATAGCTTTGCCGGTCTCTGGGCCGATCGAATCGGGGCGAATCAACTGGATAACTTTGTCGAACCCGACTCTCCGCGCCAGGTCGCGGCGGGATGACTCCCGTTGCTGAAGCGCAAACCGAGCGAGCAAACCAAAGAAACCAAGCATCCGAATATCCTGGTCGCTTATCTGGAACGGACCGCCGTCTTTCCGGAGCAGGAGCACATCGGTAGCGTCGCTCACCACCGGGAACACCAGCGATGATCGTACCACCGTACTCTGACCGTCGCGGTCGCTCGACTCATGATTGATGATCAGCGGTTTTTTTCGCTCGAGAGCGTCAATGAGAGCATGCTTATACTGTTCAGTCAAATCGCCGAGATTATCAGTCCCGCCGTACACCTGCAAATTTCCCTGTGACAGTCCGCAGAGATAAACTTCGCTGCAGCCGGATAATCCGATCAATTGGCGGCAGAACTCTCCGAGATTCCCCGCGCCGGCCAGTGTCTGCGCGCTGGCTGAAAGCCTATCGACAAGTGAAGCCTGCCTGACAGTAACGGTCTCAAGTTCTGTGCGGATAACCGACAGGTCGCGCGTGAGTCGAGCGGTCCGGATCTTCTCCGCGACCCAGTCAGCGACCGGCGCCAGGTAGTGGACATCGACCCGACTGAATGAACGAGCCTCCTCGGCCATGAGCACAATAGCGCCGATCTTCTCGGTACCGGATATCAACGGCAACACCAGACTGGACTGGAATCGAGATTGCACCGGCATCCCTTTGACGTCAGACATATCGAGAGCGCCGGAGATCATTGGGTCGCCCAGATCGATCGCCTGGGCAACAGCGTTGCTGTCGAGCGTGAAATGCTCGAGATAAGCGGTTTCGTTTTTGGTCAGATTAGCGCTCGCGCCAAGCACCAGTTGTCGTTTGCCGCGATTGATCAGGAATATAGCTCCGGACCGTTCGGGAGTTTGCACCAGAATCTCTCGAAGGGTCAGGCTGAGCAGTTCCAGCAATTGGTATGACGCGCGCGTCTCCTGCTGCAATGTCTGAAGCAGCCCAAGGCGATTCTCGCGCAGTTCGATATCCTGACGGCGGCTGCGTTGCGAGTCCGCATACAGCGCCAGGGCGACCGCGATCAGCGCGAGTCCCGCGGCAACTACCAGGTACGTGACATTGCTCAATACCGGGTACGCGGTGATTATGAACCAGGTCGGGTAACTGGGAATTGACTGGACGATATTCCAGGTCGCCGCAACCAGCACCAGCGTTCCGCCGCCGATATAGGCGGCACGGCCGGACGCCTGAAGTTTATGCAGACTTAGCCGGATAAAGACAAAGGTGAGCAGACCGGCGGCGAGCAAGGCCAACGGAATGGTTACCCAAAGCGACGCCATCAGTTCAGCCCCACAAGGTCACCGTGCAAAGTGAACGCGTCGGCCGAGGTAACCCTGACCGGCACGACCGTACCCGGAATTATCGGAGTCGCGGACTTGAAGAGAATGGTCTTGTTGCCGTCGGTGCGGGCGCGCAAGTATTCATCGGAACGACGCGACGCTCCTTCCACGAGACTGGTCCGGACTTCGCCGATCTCGCGCTGATTTCGCTCATAGCTGATGGACTGCTGAAGCGCGATCAGTGTGTTCAGCCTGCGGATCTTGTCATTCTCGGAGACGTCATCGGCATACTGGGCGGCGGTTGTCCCCGGTCGCACCGAATAACGGAACATGAACGCCGAATCATACTGCACCGTTCGCACCGCGTCGAGCGTCTGCTCGAACTCCGCTTCGGTCTCAGAGGGGAAGCCAACGATCAGGTCAGTGGTGATGACCGCGTATCGCAGCTTCCTGCGGATGTACTCGACGATCTTGAGATAATGCTCCACGGAATAGATACGCCCCATCTTCTGGAGGACTCGATTGGAGCCGGATTGGAGCGGCAGATGGATGTGAGGCATTAAGCGCGGCTCGTCGGCCATCGCGTCAACGAGCTTCCTCGACAGATCTTTCGGGTGCGAAGTCATATACCGAACGCGGGAAACGCCGGTGGTGCGCGCGACTTTCAGCAACAGATCCGGAAAATCCGTGCCGTTGTATTCGTAGCTATTAACGTTCTGACCCAGCAGCGTAACTTCCACCACTCCTTCATCGACCATCTTCCTGACCGCATCGACAATGTATTCCGCCGAATGCTCGCGTT
>JAMPYH010000196.1 GCA_023700785.1 Candidatus Zixiibacteriota bacterium | reverse complement strand
TCGCGCGATGCGGCTGGTTGGTTTGATGTCAGGAGATAACATCGAAGCGGCACCGCTTCGAGTGCCGCACTGGCGGTGATCAACTCCCAGGTCTGCATCCCGACAGATCCGCAGATCCGGAGATCCCGCTCCTTAAGCGAGCGAACCGCAGCGACAGTATTCCGCACCCACGGCGTCGCGCCGCAGGGGCGCAGTGGTTGTCTCGAAAGCAGAATGGCCGCCCGGCGCGCCATTGATCCCCCGATCTCTCTTATCCGCTGATCGTCTCAGCTATATGCTGTCGTTCCGACGTGTACCGCGTCTGGTGAATTCGCTTGGCTATCAGTGTCCCCGCGAACACCAGCGCGAAAACAATGCCGCCGACCACCGCCATGAATCCCGCGATGGACGCGTCAAAATATGACGCTCCCATAAACCCGCCAACTGCGCAGATGATCCCAATACCGACCGACAACAGCAACATAGTATGAAGCCGCGATGTCAGCAGATACGCGGTCGCTCCCGGAATGATCAGCATGGCCACCACCAATATCGCGCCGACCGACTCAAACGCGGAGACCACCGTCAGGGACACCATGGTCATCAGCAAATAATGCCACTTTTTTTCACTGATGCCGACCGCTACCGCCATCTGCGGATCAAAGGAACTGATCTTGAGTTGTTTGTAAAACAAGAGAATAAAGCCGAGATTGGCCAGCAATACCGACCCAAGGATCCAGACCGCTCTCGGCCCAAGATTCGTGCCGCCGACCACAAACGTATTCCAGGGCGTGTACGCGATCTCGCCGTACAGCACGCACTCCTGGTCAAGGTCCACCTGTTCCGCGAATAGCGCGACCATGATCACCCCGACAGCGAACAACAACGTGAAGACGATCCCCATCGCGGCATCGCTGTACACCCGGCGTGTCTGGCTCAATAATTCGGTGAGATAGGCGGTCAACAAACCGAAAAGCCCCGCCCCGATCACCATCGGCACCACATTGCGACTGCTGGTAATAAGAAACGCCAGCACCAGGCCCGGAAGTACCGCGTGCGAGATCGCGTCTCCAAGCATCCCGTTCTGTCTCAGCACCAGGAAACTGCCGATCAATCCCAGAGCCGATGCCGCCAGGATGCCGGTGATCATTACCCAAATATCCGGGGTCATGCCTGGCTCCTCTTCCCGATATAGGGGATCTCCTGACGGTGCGGGTCATACTCCGGATGTTCCAGCAGCTCCTCCAACCGCGCTTCCATCTCCGGTGTAATAATATGCTCCATATCCTCGGCGTCGCGGTGGACATGATCTTCAGGCAATTCCAGATAGCGCGAGAGATAAACCTCCCACAATCGGTGCAACCTCGTCACGCGCGCTCCTTCAGTGATGCCGTCATCAGAGAGTCGGTACATTCCGCCCGACTTTTCCATCATTCCCTGCTTTTGCAGGCCGGCTAACGCCGCGTTCAGCTCATGTTGCGTGAATGACCACATCCGCTTTATCTGGTCCACCGGATAATAGGTTTTCCACTGGCGCGAATCCTGGCCGGCTTTGAACAAAACCTTAAGCACATGCTCGCGCGTCATCCGTCTCCGGTTGGCGTAGTGCTGGCGAATAAAACTGATCACGCCCCTCTGGGGCGCGAACAGCACCGAGAGTACGAACACCGCGGTTACCACGATCACCATCCATGGCCCGGTAGGAAATCTTGGCGCGAGGAAAGAGATATACGCGCCAAACAGGCCTGACAGAATCCCAAAGAGCGATGCCAGCATCACCATGCGCTGGAGTTTATCCGTCCACTGACGGGCCGCCGCAGCCGGTGTTATCAACATCGCCGCCATCAATACTACGCCGACCGCCTGGAGTCCGATCGTCACCGCGAACACGATCATCGTGGTCAACACGAACTGAAGCAGGCCGACCTGCATCCCCAACGATCGTCCAAACCCCGGATCGAATGAGATCAATTTGAATTTGCTGAATCCCAGCGCCACGACGGCGAGCATGGTCAAGGCGACAATGCCGAGGATAACCACATCATTGCGCCCCATTGCTGCTGCCTGGCCGAATAGAAATTTGTCGAGACCGGACTGCGAGCCCGACCCTGATTTCTGGATATAGGTGAGGATCACGATCCCCAGGCCGAAAAATACCGTCAGCACAATACCCAACGCCGCGTCCAGCTTGATCTTGGATTCGCGCACGATGTAGTTGATAGCCAGCGCTCCCAGCCAGCCGGTGATCGAAGCACCCAGCAACAGGGCGAGAAAATCCTTTCGGCCGACCACCAGGAATGCCAGGCCGACACCAGGAAGCGCCGCGTGCGCCAGAGCGTCACCCATGAGCGAACGCTTCTGCAGATAGGCAAAACAGCCCAAGCCACCGGCCGCGCCGCCCAGGAGGATCGATCCAAAGACGACCCATCGCACATTGGCGTCAGCCAGCGAGAAGAAACGAACTGTCAGATCCCACCAATCCATACTGCCTCAGAGCTGGCGCGCCACTTTCTCAGCCGCTTCGGCCAAAAGCAATAGTTTGCCGCCATAGGTGAGCCGGAGATTATCGTTGGTGAAGATCTGGTCGGTCGGTCCAAACTTGACCAGTCGCATGTTCAGCAACATCACCCAATCGAAATATTCATTCACCGTATGAAGGTCATGATGCACCACCAGCACGGTCTTGCGATGTTCCTTGAGCTCTTTGAGCAGATCGACAATCGCTTTCTCGGTGGCGGCATCCACGCCGGCAAACGGTTCATCCATCAGATAGACCGACGCGTCCTGTGTCAGCGCGCGCGCCAGAAAGACCCGCTGCTGCTGGCCGCCCGAGAGCTGGCTGATCTGCCGATGCGCGAAATCCTGCATCCCGACTTTACGGAGACACTCCATCGCGATCGCCTTATCGTCTTTTGACGGCCGACCGAACAGACCGAGCCGGCCGTAGCGCCCCATCGTCACGACATCCAGCGCGTTTATCGGGAAATCCCAATCGACCGACTCGCGCTGCGGCACATAGCCGATCTTGTGACGCATAGTATCCAGCGGCTCGCCGTAGATCTTGACATACCCGGAGAGCAACGGCATCAACCCCATGATCGCCTTGATCAACGTTGATTTCCCCGCGCCGTTCGGGCCGACCAGCCCGATCAGTTTCCCTTCCGGCAATGAGAAATCGATATTCCAGAGTACCGGCTTCCGCCGATACGCCACCGTCAGGTCGTGGACCTCAATGGGAGCGACTGGTTCCATTTACTTGAGCGCCTTTACGATCGCGTTTACATTATGCCGGACCATCCCCAGATACGTTCCCTCCGGCGTTCCGGCCTGTCCCATCGCGTCGGAGAAAAGTTCTCCGCCGATCACGATCTCATGTCCGCGCGAGCGGCAGCCTTCCACGACCGCTTCAATCGATTTGCGCGGCACCGATGATTCGACAAAGACCGCCTTGATCTTCCGTTCCACCAGCAGGTCGATCATATGCGTGACATCATACAGTCCTGCTTCGGTCACGGTCGAGATCCCCTGCAGCCCCTCAACTTCGACCCCGTACGCCCGGCCAAAATAGCCAAACGCGTCATGCGCCGTCACCAGGACCCGCTGGTTCTCCGGGATCTGCGCGATCTGTTCCTTTACCCATTGATGCAGCGCGTCGAGCGAATCGAGATACGCCGACGCGTTCTGGCAGTACAGATCCATCCTCGCGCTGTCGCGGTCGATCAAAGTCATGGCGACCTGTTGCACCGCAGTTTCCCACAACGAGACATCGAACCAGATATGCGGATCGGGATGCCCCTCAAATTGCGCCGGATGTCTCCGCAGTGAATCAGGAATAACATCGCCGATCGGAACCGTGGTCTTGCTTGACCCCATCTGGCGGAAGATCTCGGCCATCTTTGCTTCAAGATTCAAACCGTTATAGAAGATGATATCCGCGCTATTCAGGCGGTCGATATCCCCTTTGGTCGCTTTGTATAAATGCGGATCGACCCCCGGCCCCATCAGGCCGTGAATGGAAACCGTTTCCCCCGCGATGTTCTTCACCGCGTCGGCGATCATTCCGGTGGTCGCCACCACCTCAAGTTTGCCGTCTTCACTCGATGACGCGTCGTCGCTTTGTCCACACCCGGCGATCATGCCGCCGATAAACAGCGCGGCCAGAATCGCCCGGATATGCCATCTTCCTGGTTGTCTCATCTACGCTATCCTCTCCATCCTCGTATGCGGCTTTGTAACAGATTTTTGAATTGTTGCTCGCGAGGTTGATTGCTGTCGGTCTGAAACGCCGTGATCCGATGTTGATCATCCTCTGAGAGTTTTTGAAAATACTCCAGGAATTCGTGAAGTCTCTGCGCGGTCAGGGGAGAGATACCGTGCTCGATCTTGCAGGCGTCCTGCTCGGCATCCGGCTGGTCGATCCCCAGTACGTCGGTGAAAAACGCCACCAGATCAGTATGACGGTGGCGAATGTCCCGCGCCATCTTGCGTCCGGATTCCGACAGCGCCACTCGCTGGCGGTGCGCATGCTCGAGCAGACCCATCTCGGTCATTCGCCGCACCGTGCGTGTCACCGTCGGGAGTTTCGTCCGAAGTTCGTTGGCGATATCGGTCACGCGTACCGCGCCATCAGGAGCGTCTTCGCTTAAGCGCAAGACAACCTCGAGATAATCTTCCTGGGTAGCGGTCAGGGTGACTGAGTTTTCGGTTAAAGTCTTCATTCTTACCTACAAGTAATTACCTAAAGATAATAATGTTCCCGCTGCGGGCGAACAATCTAAAAATCGACGCGTTAAGGCTTTGCGAAACAACAACATAGTCGGTTGTTGACGGCAAGGTCTGGTGGTTCTGTTTTTCGACCACTCCTACTCCTGTTCATCAGTCAACCAGATCGGAAAGACCTATGCGACTGAAAAAGAGATGAGTCACTTCGCGTATGATCGCCGGATCGTCATTTGTAATGACTGCGCCTTTGAGTTTTCGCGCGAGACTGTCTGTCACCGACGTTTGTTGACGCCGCCTCTGGTTCGCACGTATAATGATGCGCGTGACCAAAGCATCGAGGCGCGTTTTATCGTGCATTTGTTCAGAGAGGAAATCAGCTTTTGAAAAAGTCCAGTTCCGGCAACTCCGCCGCGGCGATCTCGCCGGCCGAAACTCTTTCGCTCGCCCGTGCGTCATTTCAGAAACAGGTCAATTGGCGCCGCCATCTCCACCAACATCCTGAATTATCCAACGAAGAGTTTGATACTACCGACTTCCTCCGCAAAGAAGGAAGCAAACTCGGCCTCTCATTCCTTCCGGTGAACCCCAGGACCGGTCTTCTCGGCGAAATTGAAGGGAAATACCCCGGCCCAACTATCGCCATCCGAACCGACATCGACGCGCTTCCCGTCAC
>JAMPYH010000195.1 GCA_023700785.1 Candidatus Zixiibacteriota bacterium | reverse complement strand
TATCACCGCGATAGATACGTCCGAGTTCCTGCTCTTCGACCTGGCGTAAAGCGTAAATCGTTCCATTCTCAGAGGGGATCAACCCTGTCGTAGCCCAGGTTCCTTGACCGCCTTTGGCGGGCGAGTGAACCTGGGTTTTTTGATTCTCATCTACTCACTCAAATCTCTTCCTTTGGTTACCGCGTATCCATCGACCCATCCTCCATGTAAGCCCTCGTTCACACAACAGCCAACCTCGCAACCACTTACCGGCCTCACCGTATCCGGCATGTCGCGGCACTCCGCTTGCCATTCCCATAGGCGTAAGCCGGGTTCATTTCGCAACTCCGGGCTCAATTTCAGGAGGCAGTATGAATGCAAAAAACTCGATCCTCGCGCTGGTGACCGTGGCGACATTTTTGCTCGCCGGCAATGTCGCGACAGCCGCCAAATCACGCACTCCGGAGGAGCGCTACGGCCTTCCGACGGTCGATAGCGCCCTCAAGATCACCCAGACCGTCACGCCGACGAAGTTCCCTCGCCTGCTGGCGAGCATCGGCTTCTCCGTGGCGAGCATCAACCAACAGTCGGTCTCTGACGCGCTCACCGGCATCCTGTCAGGTTATGATGCCGGAAGTGCTGGAAGACTGGAATCGTCCTCGAGCGGTCTCGCCGGCTCTCTGCGGCTTCAAGTCTCCAGGAGGCTCGGGTTCTGGTTTGATTTCGCGGGGAAGGACGCGCCGGAAGGCGAGGATGGCATCGGTAAAGCGGCAACATCCTTTGGTCTCCTCTTTACGCCGCTTCGGGCGCACTCCGGGGCGATGGCGGTTTCGATCGGTACCGGTTACGCTTACCAGAAACTCTGGTCGCACAACTCATATTCCTATTCGTTGCCGAACAACGGCACACTTGAACGGATCGATTTCGAGACGACCAGGACCGGCGGCGTACCGCTGATGCTGACCCTGGAATTGCCGGCCGCGGCGACGTCACGCTACAGCCTTACTATCGCCGCCAAACAGATCTTCTCGGAAAAGGCGAAAGTATCCTATGACGGTTATGGTTCATTTGAAGGCGCCAACTCTTACGAGATCGATATGTCCGGCCTTTATCTGTCGGCGATGCTGACAGTCGGACTATAGGAAGGAGAAAATGAGATGAACAGTTACACACGACTTATGCTAACGCTCCTCCTGGCGGGAGCGCTCGCGGGATGTGCCGGTTACCGGCAATGGATCCCGCAATCAAAAATATCCTCCGGCACCAAAGGGGAGATGGAGATCCTCCTGCTCAACGGCGATGTCGTCCGTATGCATGGCGGCAAGGTCAGTGATCGATCTCTCGTCGGTCGCGGCACTCGCATTCGCGCCGACGGCGCGTCGATGGATTTTGGCGGCCGGATCGGCATTGATTCTGTGGCGCTGGTGCAACTCCATCGCAAAGACGCCTTCGCCAGTCTCTTCGCTGCCTCGGCGGAGATCATCGTTCTCGGCGTCGGGACCTCCGCGGTCGGCGGCGGAAGCGGGGTAGCTGACGTCGTCATCACCTATCCGAGCGGAGGCGGTTATTTTGGCTCCTGCCCGCTCGCTTACTCGTTTGATGGTGACAGCCTTTGCCTCGAGTCGGAGACGTACGTTGGCGCCATCTGTACAAAACTTGAGCGGACCGCCACCGACGTGCTCCGGAGGATCCGCCCATCGGGCGATAGCCTGACTGTCCGGATCATGAATGACTCGCCTGAAACACATCTGACCAATTCAGTTACGCTGCTGGCGGTGGATCATCCGGCCGGTACCGTTCCTGTCGCTGATATCCGAGGCAACCTGCATACGGTGAGCGACCCTCTCCCCTGCGTTGCGGCGACAGATCGTTTCGGTAATGACATCACCGCTCAGATGCGGCCGGAGGATGCGGTCGCCTATGCGACTGACCTGTCGCGGATCGATCCTCATAATGAAAACGACCTGCGCGACGCGATAACCTGCCGCTTCGACCGGCCGGCTGGCGCGCGCCATGCTAAACTGGTGGTCCGGTGCATGAACTCCGACCTCGGTGATTTCGGTCTCAATCGGCTCTTCTCGCTCCGTGGCGACGCCAAACTCCACTGGTATCACCGGCTGGAGAACGATCCACTGGAACTGCGCAAACTGTTTGCGTGGATGACCCGCGAAGGCGGCCTTGAAGTCTCGATCAAACAGCAGGGACATTGGGTCCGCGCTGGGATCATCGCCGGCGTCGGCGGGCGCGCGTTCGGCGAGCGACTGATCATGCTCGACCTGGGTCCGGAAGTCGGCACCTCTCTGGAAGTCAAACTTGAAGGAACTTCCGGGCTTTGGATCATCGATGCCGTCTCGATAGACTATTCCAAGGATCTGCCGTTAGACATAACCGAGGCTCCGCGTCGTTCGACCAGCAGCAATGTCGGCATCGATGCCACTCCATTGCTCGCGTCAGACGACAGCCAGTACTTGAGAACGACCACTGATCAGTGGGTCAACCTGTCATTTGACACGGTCGCGACGCGAGGCGGGATGAGCCGTAGTTATGTTCTGCAAACCAGAGGGCACTATTTCGGTTGGTATGGGCAGGACGACATCGACAATAGCGCCATCGCCGACCGGATCCTGACCGAACCGCTCTACGGCAGCAAACTCTATTTCAAAGATTGGCTGGCCACCCAAACCGCTCTTGCGGGCCGGGCTGAGGTTTTGGGGACGGGAGAATAACGACTTGATACCTGACTCGATGTCGTGGCAGAACCCGGCATCGAGTCAGCCCGAAACCCGAAATCCCTTTCTGTCTTCACTAACACAGACGCTCCCACGTCATTGCGGGCCACGCCTTACCCCCTGCATTCCTGGCACTCGCCTGAATCGGCGTGACGAAGCAGTCCATTTTCCCGGCCTCTAAATCAACTTCGCGTGTATAATCCCCATGATTCAATCATTGACAAACCGTCTCCATTTCAGCATTCCTTCACTATGAACTGGCGGTCGCACTTTTCACTTTTCATGTCCGTCGCGCTCATTACGGTCTTCACCGGCTGCGCGTCATGGCGCGAGCCGGGGCCGACTATCCCCCCAAAAGCTCCATCGGGCGGTCTCGGAAAATGGCAGACTGTCTGGGTTGACCCGCAGATCGTTGAATCCGGGAAGAACTTCACGCTGATCCGGGCGGATCGGCTCGACTCGGTCGCGGTTGAACGGAATGTCGATTACACTCCCGGCAACTCGCCGTCGCTGATGTTCCATATTGAAACGGGAAGTTGCGATACCCGGATAGAGTTTCTCGATTCCAAAGACCGGTTGATCAACCGGATGTTCTCCAGTCGGCTCGAGCGCGGCCACTATAAGATCTCTCTCGACGAGCAGGGCGTCCTGCCGGGAGTCTATTCTCTCCGGGCAAGTTTTTGCGGCCGGACCGCCAAAACCTCGTTTGCCGTCACGAAATAGCGCTGTCCGGCGATCTACCTTCGAATTATCCAATTTTCTCCCCGCAAATCGCTCCAGAAGTATCGGCTTCCGCCGATATATGGGGTAAATCCTACTGCTCGCCGCGGGGCGATACTTGCCCGGGCTTTCGAACACGACGAGGAGAAACTGATGCCTACGATCCTGGTGGTCGACGACAAAGACTCGATGCGGAACATGCTGACCCAGACCCTGACCGAGGAAGGGTACCGCGTGGATGCCGCCGAAGATGGTCGCAAAGCGCTCGACCTGGTCCGCAATAAATCCTACGATCTCGTTCTCACCGACCTGAAGATGCCCAATATCGACGGTCTGGAATTGCTGTCCAATGTCAAGGAGATCGACGACGAGACCTCGGTCATCGTGATGACCGCGTTCGGGACGATCGAAGATGCGGTCGCGGCGATGAAGCGCGGCGCGTACGATTTCATTACCAAGCCGTTCGACACCGACCACCTCTGCGTGCTGGTCAACCGCGCGCTGGAGAACCGCCGGATGCAGGCCGAGAACACGCTGCTTCGCGAGGAGTTGCTTGCCGGCCACGGCCTCGACAACATCATCGGTAAAAACGACCAGATGCGCGAACTGGGCAATCTGATACAGAAGGTCTCCAAATCCGACGCGTCGGTCCTGTTGCAGGGTGAATCCGGCACCGGCAAAGAACTTTTCGCCCGCGCCATCCATTCGCTTTCCAATCGCAAGAACGGCCCGTATATCCCGATCAATTGCGCGGCCATTCCGCATGAACTTCTGGAGAACGAACTGTTCGGCTCCGAAAAAGGAGCGTTCACCGGCGCGCATGCCCGCAAGATGGGGAAATTCGAGATCGCCAATAACGGCACCATCTTCCTCGACGAGATCGGCGACATGGATATCGCCCTGCAGTCCAAACTGCTCCGCGTTCTCCAGCAGAAGAACTTCGAGCGGCTCGGCGGGACCAAGACGGTTGATGTCGATGTCCGCGTGATCGCCGCCACCAATATGGATCTGCAGGAGCTGATCGCGCAGAAGAAGTTCCGCGAGGATCTCTATTACCGCCTCTCGGTCTTCCCGCTCGGCATTCCGCCGTTGCGCGACCGCCGTGACGATCTCCCCGCGCTGGCGGACTATTTTATAGAGAAGTATTGCAAGGAATTGAAAAAGCCGGTCAAGTCGCTGACGCGCGACGCCCTGGCGCTGATCGAAAGATATCACTGGCCCGGTAATGTCCGAGAGTTGGAAAACACCATCGAGCGCGCGGTGATCCTGGCGGAAGGGAAAAAGATCACGCCCGAGCATCTCGCCATCCGCTTGCAGCGAACCGATGAGATCCAGCTTCGCGACGGCGCGGGACTCAAAGAGATAGGCGCGATGGCGCAGGCGCGCGCGGAGAAATCGACCATTCTCCGCATCCTCAAACAGGTCCGCGGCAACAAACGGAAATGCGCGCAGATCCTCAAGATCGATTACACGACGCTGTTCGATAAGATCAAGAAGTACGGCATCGAAGAAGAATTGAACGAGCAGTACGCCGCGGTCCGCGACGATAATTAGACGTGGGGGAGAAACGTGGGGAGGAGCAAAACCCCGCCATCCGGCGGGGTTTTATTTTGGGCGGAGAACGAGCGACGGAACACTCTCTGGCGCCAGTACGGAAAGGTCGTCATTGCATTCCCCATCGTACTCGTCGATACGCCATGAAGCCTCTTCCCAATGACAATTGGGATCCAGAGTAGATCGGAGACCTCGAGCGAGATCTCTTCGACCTTGATCCCAGCGTTCGCTGGGATGAGGCTCGGTTGAGTTTCGAAGGGTGTCTCACCATTATCTTTAGAATGAGATTAATCCGGAACCGATCAGCCAATCTCCTCCCCGGTTCTCAATCGCGCTCGACGATACGCCAATGAGCCCCATACCGCGCAGGCGGGTATCCAGACGAGTGCGGCCACTATTGGCGCCGCTC
>JAMPYH010000194.1 GCA_023700785.1 Candidatus Zixiibacteriota bacterium | reverse complement strand
TTCTTACCGCCGGTCGTCATCCGGTAAAGCAGTATCGCCAGACCCGCATAGAGTAAAAGCGACAGCGCTGGACCAAACGAAGTCGTCAGCGACGTCCCCTGATCCGAGTGGGCGTTGAAGTAGTCTCCATACCAGGACCATCCGCCAACTAAGAACGCCAGCAACACTCCGATGAGCGAATCACCCGCCACTAGCCCCGACGCAAACAGCGTCCCGCGCATCGTCTTGGCTTCGACCTCTTCCGCCGAAGAGCGCTTGTTGACGATCCACGCCACAATGCCGCCGACCATGATCGGCGTGGAAAGTGACGGCGGGAGGTAGAGGCCGATAGCGAACGGAAGCGCGCCATGCCCCAGTAGCTCGACCGAAACCGCGATCACCGCGCCAACGATGATTGGCAGCCAGGGGAGATTCTGGTTCATGATGCCTGAGACCACTGTCGCCATGACGTTTGCCTGGGGCGCCATCATCGGGACACGCCCCGCGACCTCACCTTCGACAAAGCCAAACGTCTCTCGCAGGAAGAAGAGCATCGCGCCTATCACCAGCGCCGGAGCGGCCATACCGATAAGGGTGGTCAACTGCATTCGGATTGGCGTTCCACCAAGCAGAAACCCGGTCTTGAGATCCTGGGAGATATCGCCTGACATACAGACCGCTATACAGACGATCGTGCCGACCATCATTGCCGCCACCATGCCGGTAACGCCAGTGTAACCGAAATAGACCAGCATCACGCTCGTAATGAGCAGTGTCGCGATAGTCATTCCCGATACGGGATTTGAAGATGAGCCGACGAGCCCGACAATTCGGGCGGCGACAACTACAAAAAAGAAGCCGAATATCACCGCGGCGATAATGCCGATGAACGGGAGACCGGTGCCGGGTATCAACGCGATTCCGATAATAACCGCCAGGATACCGAGCAGCACCCACTGCATCGGCAGGTCATAATTGACCCGGTCGATCTTCTGCGCTCCATCTTTGCGGCCAACGAGCGATTTGAAACCCTCTCTAAACGAGGTCACAATGATCGGCATCGATTTGCTGAGCGAAATAAATCCGCCCATCGTCACGGCGCCGACACCGATATATTTGATATAGAAATTGCGAAGTTCTCCCGCGCTCATCTCGCCAAGAGGGATCGAACCGGGCGGGACGATCAGGCTGGGGGAGTGCGAGCCGATAAAAGCAAGCAATGGACCGATTCCCATGTAGCCCAACAGCGCGCCGGAGAGCATCATCGCCGCGATCCGCGGCCCGATGATATAGCCTACCGCCGCGAGAGCCGGGGTGGCTTCAATGCCGAGCTGTCCGCCGCGCAGGATACCGCCAAACGAGTGGTTGACGGTTTCAGACCAACTCTTGACCCCGGACATGATGATCTTGTAAACCGCGCCGATCGCGATACCGGAGAAAACCAGCCTGGCTCGACTGCCTCCCTGGTCGCCGGCGATAATGATCTCAGCGCAGGCGGTACCTTCAGGGTAGGCAAGTTTTCCATGCTCCTTCTCCACCAAATAGCGGCGAAGTGGGATCATCAAAAGAACGCCAAGCGTCCCTCCGAGGAGGGCCAGCAGGATGATCTGCCACTGGGCGATCTGAAAGGTGTATCCCTGGGCTTTTAGTTGGGCGCTGGCCGACCAGATGAAGAAGGCCGGCACCGTGAAGATCACACCGGCCGCCAGCGATTCGCCGGCGGACCCCATCCCCTGGACGATATTGTTTTCCAGAACGGTCGCCCGTTTGCGAAACGACCGAAGCACCGCCATGGAAACCACTGCGGCAGGGATCGAGGCGGAGACGGTCATACCTACCTTGAGACCGAGGTAAGCGTTCGCCAACCCGAACACCAGGGCGAGAATAACGCCCAGGATGATCGCTCTCCAGGTAACTTCAGCAGGGGACTCAGAAGCCGGCACAAACGGATTATGCTTGGCTGGTGCCGATTCAGCTCTCTTCGTGGATTGCATCAAACCTCCATCGGAAGCTCACAACCGTAACATTCGCAGGAAGATTATCGCCAGGGGGTTACAAGTCAAGCGTTTAGTAGGACCTTGCCGTGTGCGACAGCTCCAGGGAGGGCTGGAACAGCCGATTTCTTGCGCAGATATTGCGACAGATGCGCCATCACACAGTATAACGTGTACGATAGAGGCCGGTCGCGTCCTCTGTTTGCTGAGCGGCGTAACAAGGATTTGTATGGTCAATTCTTTCCGCGGAGAATTAACCAAGTTCTAACGCTAAAACAACTTGACAAATGCCTCTCAAAAACGTTTAATAAACGCGGGACGTAGGTAGTTGCTCATCATTCCCCTTTCTCGATTGCACTTCGAATAATCGCCAATCATTACTGCTCGCCGATTGTTATTGCGAATAGAAAACGGCCGCATGGCACAACGGATTGTGATGCTGACCATGTTGGCCAGAGTGTAAACCATAGCTAACCCTGAGGGGGTAAGCCTTGATGAAAAGAATACTGACATTCCTGGTCATCGCCGCTGTCGTGGCGCTTCCGCTCGCGTCGTTCGCGGCCAGCCATAAACTGGCTGCCGGACACGCGGAGTTTGCCGACGACAAAACCGTGACCATCCCTCTTGAAATGACCAATCAGGAAGACCTGGTCGGGATCGATATCGCGCTCAAGTACTCTCCCGGCGTGACGATCAAAGAGGTTCGCTTCGAGAATACTCGAGTGGATTACTTCGATCTGAAGGCGACGATGCTTGACACCGATCTGCGACAGATCGTCATCATGATGGTCCCCCAGATCTCCATGACCAAGCGTCCAGCTCTGGAAGCGGGGACTGGATTGGTCGCTGAGCTGGTCTTCGAGGTCAACGACCCGATGGTGACGGCGATAGAGCTCGAACCGTTTGTAATGGAAGATCCGCACCACTCCAACTTCTTTGTGTACGGTTCCACCAAGACGGGGCAGTGGGAGCAGTGGCGCGAGGATCCAGAACTTGAGTACGGTCGGGTGACACTTACCGCGGCCACCGGTTCGATGCCAAAGAGTTATTCTCTGGCACAGAACTATCCAAACCCGTTCAACCCGTCAACTGAGATCTCATTTGACCTGCCGAAGGCGTCGCAGGTTGAATTGAGCATCTTTAATGTGCTGGGCCAGGAGGTCCGGTCGCTGGTGAACCAGTCGATGGAGGCCGGCAGCCACAAGATCATGTGGGACGGACGCGACGGTTCCGGGTCGCAGGTTTCCTCCGGGGTCTATTTCTACAGGCTCGCCGCGGGAAGCTACAACCAGACGAAAAAGATGATGCTGTTGAAGTAAGGTCAGTCGCCTTTGGCGGCCGGCGACGCGTTTGATAAAGTATCGGCCTGTGTGGACGGTCACTCCGCACAGGTCGTTTTTATGTCCGACATCGCATGAATTAACGACTTGCGGCTCCCTAAATCGCACCTCCTGCGTCAAAAGTCGGAACTTCTTTCTGGTGGATCCAGGTTCGATGTTGTGAGATAGCAGGTTACGCCAAACATGGTAAGTCGGCACATTAGTTGTTTATTAGCGTGGCAAGCAGACCGACCGTCGTCGCAGAGCAGCCATACAGCTCTTCGATGCCTGGCCTTTTTGGTTCTGAACAGTCTTTCTTGGCGGTTATGCTGTTTAGATCCTTTCGGTTTGTTGAGTGAGGAAAGAAGGTCCTGATGAAAGTCGGGACCTTGTTTTTTTGCCGAACTGCCGACGCCGATCTCCGCATTTGTTCGCCAGAACCTTCGTTCAGGCAAAAGCCTTGACTCAAGTCGCACAAACGGATACCATTGCCGAATAGCGAAAGGGTAAACATCAGGTAGCTGTGCTAAGCTGGCTCAAAAACTTTGCCTACGAGTTCCAGGGGCTCTTTTTCTTTTCTGGCAGGATGCTAAAGGGAGTCTTTGGAAGGCCATTCTATATTACCGAGACATTGGAACAGATGTACTTACTGGGGGTAGGTTCGTTGTACTTGGTTGCGTTGACCGGTATGTTTGCTGGGCAGGGGTTCGCGCTGGCATTCGCCAATGAACTGGCGGATTTTGGAGCCAAGAACTACCTCGGACGGATCATGTCGATCTCCATCATCCGGGAGCTCGGCCCGACCCTGGCCGGTCTGATCATCGCCGCCCGCGTTTCTTCGGGAATAACCGCGGAGATCGGCGCCATGAAGACCTCAAACCAGATCGACGCCATGGTGGCGTTTGGTATCGACCCGATCAAAAAGATCGCGGTGCCGAGGCTGGTCGCCCTGTTCATCATGGTGCCGGTGCTCACGATCGTGACTGATGTTGTCGCGATTGTCGGCGCCTGGGTGATAGCGGTCTATCTCGCGCATATTTCGTCGACCCTCTATTGGGCGAATATTTTTGAACGCCTCGTTTTCGGAAATCTCTTTCTCGGGATCGCCAAACCGATCATCTTTTCGTTTGTGATCGCGTTTATCTCCTGCTACAAGGGGTTCACTTCCGAAGGAGGGACCAAGGGCGTTGGCAAGGCGACCACTGATTCGGTCGTACTTAGCTCCATCACCATTTTGCTCGTCAATTTCTTTATTACCAAGGTGATCTATCCCTACCTGAAGGGATACCTATGATCGAACTGAACAACGTCAGCTTTGCATACGGCGACCGCCCTATCCTGACAAATGTCACCTTCAAGATCGAACAGTCTGAGTCCGTGGTGATCATGGGTCCGTCGGGATCGGGGAAGTCAACCATTCTCCGCCTGATCCTTGGGCTGAATTGCCCCCAGCGCGGTTCGCTGTTGATCAACGGGGAGAATATCTGCGTCATGAAGGAAGACCAGAAACGGGAGATCCGCAAAGGGATCGGGATGGTTTTCCAGGATGGAGCCCTATTCGATTCCCTGACCGTTGGGGAAAACGTCGGATACTATTTGCTTGAGCACACTAAAATGCGGTGGGAAGAAATAGAGGAACGGGTTCGGGAGATGCTTGGTTTTGTCGGGCTGGACGCCGACGAGATAATTGACAAACTTCCCGAGGAATTGTCCGGCGGTATGCAGCGCCGAGTCGCGATCGGACGGGCGTTGCTGTCCACCAATCCGAGAGTCATGTTGTACGACGAGCCGACTACCGGACTCGATCCTCAGGCGACCGAAACCGTTCTTGATCTGATCAATAAACTGACACTTCAGCGCAAGATATCGACCATTGTCGTCACCCATGAGATCGCGGACGCGTTCGCGGTCGCGAATCGGTTCATGCTGATCTGGGAGGGCGAACTGATCTTCGACGGCAATGTTGACCAGTTGCGGGATTCAGCCGATGGACGGGTCCGGAGTTTTCTGGAGCCGTTCAGAACGTCATTCAATGAAGTGCGCGAGAGAAAATTCGTCTGATGCTCGACATCGGGCCCGAAGGATGAGGATTGCGGTATGAAGCGTTCCATTAGAGTTCCCTTTGCCAATCTCAAGGTTGGTTTGCTGTTG
>JAMPYH010000193.1 GCA_023700785.1 Candidatus Zixiibacteriota bacterium | reverse complement strand
GCGGTTCGCTCGCTTAAGGAGCGGGATCTCCGGATCTGCGGATCTGTCGGGATGCAGACCTGGGAGTTGATCACCGCCAGTGCGGCACTCGAAGCGGTGCCGCTTCGATGTTATCTCCTGACATCAAACCAACCAGCCGCATCGCGCGAATCCGAGATCCTCCGCGATTTCGGGTTAAAGCCGGAGTCGGTCGAATTTGTTTATCTTGATGAACCCAATAATGGCAAATCCGAGCTGGCGATGGCGGCGCGGGATCGCATGGTGGTTGATGCTTCGGATATGCTCCTACCGATCTCTATCCGCCCATCCGGGCATATGGCCGACCTGCTTGAGCGCGGCATCAGCCAGCGAAAAGAGATCGTCAGCGAGTTTCAGTTGTCGGCAATGGAGCGGCCACACGGCATCGCGTATAGTTTGGACTTTGAGAAATTGAACCCCACCATTGACGAGATATCCGGCAAGTACCTGATCCACTGGACCCGCGCAACCAATTCCCGATGGCCGGATGAGCGGTCGATCGATTACTATTCCGCGATCATAAACTCCTTGTCGTATCCTCGAACCGGACTCGACACGCTCTGCCGCATTCTCGACACAATGCGACTGATCGGATCAGCCCGCCACATGCCACAAAAGATGAAGACGGTCGCGTTTTCGTCGCTGTCGCCGCGGGAAGTGGTGCCGCTGATGCGGTACCGCGCGCGTTATGGTGAAATGAGTTTTGAGCCGTATGGGATCGGCATCGCGAAAGAGCTGGCGCCCAGCCTGGATCTGCTGCCGGTGATCTACTACTCGGAGAAGAGAACCTCCGGTGAATCAGGCGAGGCGCCGTGGCGCTTCCAATCAATGGGAATCAAAACTGACTGGAGGGAGGAGCAGGAGTATCGCCACGCGGGAGATCTCCCGCTTGGCTCGATCCCGCGGGACGCGCTTCACTTGTTCTGCAGATTCCCAGACGAAGCGGAACGGCTTCAACAGAGGTATGGCATCCAGGCTACTTCGCTTGGGAAATAATGAAGCAGCCAGGATTCATTTAAGGAGCAGCATCTTGCGCGACGAGACAAATTGCCCCGCGGTCAGCCGGTAGAGATAGACCCCCGAGCCTTGTCCTGATCCGTCCCACTCAAGTTCCACTCTCCCCGGACGAGCAGAGCCGCTGTTCTCAAATACCCTTCGGCCCGAAATATCATAAACGGTCAACGAGTAGTCCGAGGCCCGCGGCAGATCAAAAGCGATGATGGTGACTGGATTGAACGGGTTGGGATAGTTCTGGTACAGCGCGAACGAGCGCGGCAGTCCGTTGCCGTCCTCCGGAACATCGGTGGAGATATCGGTACTGAACTGTCGAATGGAAGACATCGACGACATCCCGCCATTATCGGTCGCGATCACGCGCCAATAGTAATTGGTGCCGTCATTCAGTGAATCAATCAGCGTATGCGTCGTATCGTTGAGACCGGCAACGGAGGCGGCGCTGGTCAGGGTCGGGTCGGTGCCGTAGCGCAATGTATAGGTGACGACATCGCCGGGATTGGGGTCGTGCGACTTGTTCCAGACGAAGGTCGGGAGCAGATCGGAGATGACTTCATTTTGCTCCGGCGTGATGAGTGTCGCGCTGGTGGGGGCTTGTCCGCCGATAAGACCATAGGCCAGAACAGATTTCGCCGCGGCGCTTTGGATATCTTCAAGCGTTGTTCCGCCAAGGATAGCGAAGACAAGCGTATCGGATTGACCTGCGGTCAGCGAAAGCGGCCCTGCGGCCAGAGTCTGGAACAGATCAGTCAACGAATCCTTGTACGTGTTTAGATTTGCCATGCCGGCGGTCAGGAGCGAGTACTTCTCAGTAGCAAGCAGACCATTCGCGGAGGCATCTTCCCATCCCACCCACGCGATCCGTCCGGCGGATGTGGCGGCGGTGGCGAGTGGTCCTTCGACAAGTTTCGCGCCCCGGAACCTGATCAACACCGGATCGATCCCGTTGGTGGTGTTGTAACCCATCCAGAGAAACTGGTCAGCCGCGTCCCAGCCGCCGGCGTTGCGCGAGTACGAAAGAATATCCCAATCGAGATGTAAGCCGACACGGAGATTGGAGATCGGCGCGCCCGATCTGTTCTTCAGAATGTATCGGATCAGCACCAGATCCTCGTATGGATCGGCGAACGAATATGTCTGCTGGGTGATCTCGATACCGATGGGATTCGCGGCGTTTGCGTCGTTGTAACGCGAATAGCTCTGGTGGATGATCGGTCCGGCCAGGGTATCAAACCGCATGTCGCCCCCCGGCGCGACCTTGAAATCCATTTCCGGTTCATACAATTGATCATGCACGCCGGAGACAACTTTGCCGACGCCGGTCGCCATCATCAGGCCGCACTCCCAGAAGTCGTTGCCGAGGCCGTCGAAATTGAAGCCTTGTCCTCCGATCGGAAAGATCGACGGCGACCCCATGCCATAGACGCCGAAATTGGAGACTGAGAATTGCAGGCGTGAGGTAACATGCGTCGCGATAGACTTGGAGACGCGCGGCTCCACCAGAAACGCGAGCGAGGTATTGGTCGCATAGGAGCCGCCGTTGGTGATCGTGAACGGGACAGTGATGATCGTACCGTTGGTGACGGTGTCCGAGATCACCACACTGATATTGTCGGTCGAAGTATCAACCACGTTGGGTGAGACAGTGCCGAAGGTGACCGAGCCGTCGAGAATGCTCAGAAGCGGATGCGTGCCGACAATCGAGCCGGTCAGGCTGTTGACATTACTTCCAAGGTTTTGGACTACCACCTTGCCGGTAACGGTCGCGCCCGGCAGTATAGTGTTATGCATAAAATTGTGCAGCCGGACATTGGGGGAAGTGACTGTGGTTGAGATCGCGTTAAGCGCGGCCTCACAATTGATCTCACCCCAACCCTGGTTATTGTTCGGAACACTCCAACTGTAGCGTTGCGTTGAGTTGAGGATCGCGGTCTTGATCTCATCGACGGTAGCGGACGGTTTTTTCTGGCGAATCAACGCGACCAGGCCGGCGACATGCGGCGCGGCCATGGATGTACCGGTCATCGCGCCATACTTGGCGCCGGGAATAGTTGACCAGACGAATACTCCGGGAGCGACGACATTCGGCTTGATCGCGCCGTTACAGCCGGACGGCCCGCGCGAGGATTGCAGATCGACGGTCGGCGGTGTCGCGTTGTTGATCATCCCGACCGCGAAACAATCAATGGAATCGTTGGCGCGGTTGGCCGGATTATAGATGGTCGTACCGGTTGGTCCGGAGTTGCCGGCGGAGAAGATATTGACGATCCCGAGCGCTTCAGTGGCATCCACCATGTCAAAGACAATATTTTCGCAGCCGACCCACTCATCGCGGTATCCCCAACTATGGTTGATGACATCGGGTAGATCCGAGATAGTGTTCGGATCGCCATCGGGGTCGGCGGCCCATTCGAAGGCGTCGAGGATCGACGCGCCGGCGAGATCGATCACTCCGGCCGAGATCCATTTGGCATCCGGCGCGACGCCATACGTGATATCCTTGACCGTGTCACGCCCGACCATTATCCCCATGGTGTGCGTGCCATGTTGCGGAGAGAGTGAGCCGGGCAGAGTATGCGGATAGGTCCATTTGAATTTTGGGTCAAACCATGACGCGAGCGAATCCTGGCGACTTCCCCCTCGTCCACGCCAACTCGCCTGGAGACCGGGATGGGTTCCTTCAATGCCGGTATCAAACGAGCAGACGACTCTGCCGGCTCCGGTGTAGCCTTGCGCCCAGGCGGCGGGAGCTTTGATATGTTTGAGATTATCGACGACCGAGTCAGCCAGGACCGCGTCAACAGACGCGGCTGATTCATAGGTCGGGCGGATCAGGGTAATAGTCGGTTCAGCGACGATCGATTCGACAGACGGACGCGCCGCGAGTTCTTCCAGCGCGTCAGCGTCAATCTCCATCTCGACGACGTTTGCCAGCCAATGAGACTTGTAATTGGCCGCACGGCCGACGACTTGAAGGAGAAGGAGATCTACGCGTAAGCCTGACTGGGCCGAAGCATGCGATCGTTTGAGCGTTTCTATGATCTGCTTGTGGCGCTCCACGTCGGTCGCGGCGGTCGCAGGCCGGGTTCGAAGCGCGCGGACTTCGTCGGTTTCACGCAGTTTGATCCAGACCCGGATCCGGCTATCCGGAGTGATCTTCGCGCGAGACGCCAGATCAGGAGAGAGCTGTCCGGCGACAATCGTACCGGAGAACAGAGACGCGGTGAGCAGCAGAAACAGGATCAGACGCACTTTCATTATCGGCTCCAGCAAAAGGACGAATCCGCCCGGCAATTGGTTGAGCGGATTGTGACAGTGTACACGCAGTCCGCAAACGGTTCTATCTGTTTGGTGTCTCGCACCTTACTCTCCGTAACCGTCAGTTGACTGATTTGGTTCGCGAACCGCTGTGGGGGCATTCGGTCGGCTCAGTCGATCATCCGCGAGAACTGGTGGTCGTTCGGTTAACTGCCGCAATATACAGAAAAGCGGCAGGCTTGTAAAGCTGGGGCGGTTTATCTATCTTACGAGCCATACGTAGAGATAACGAGGAGCGACAAGAGTGCGGGATATAAGGCAACTGGATGCTGAGACATTGCGGGGGATGCTTGATGATTTCGCCAAAAACTGGCTGGCGCATGATGGCCTCTGGTTCCAGGCGGTGGAAAAGCAGTTCGGCATGGAGAAGGCTATCGAGCTGGATACTGAAGCATGGGAGCAGTTCACGGTGATCGAAGCCAGGCGGATCATGGCACGACACCAGATCGCCCCCAACTCCGGACTTGAGGGACTCAAGAAGGCGCTTGGCTTTCGACTCTACGCGGTCCTGAATGAGCAGGCTATTCGGAACGAAACAGCGACTTCGTTTGAGTTCTATATGCTTGATTGCCGCGTGCAGTCGGCGCGTGAACGAAAAGATCTCCCGCTCTTCCCCTGCAAGTCGGTAGGTTTGGTGGAGTATGCCGGGTTCGCGAGGACGATCGATCCGCGGATAGTAACAGAATGTATCGGCTGTCCTCCGGACGCGAACGCGGGGGATCAGTTTTATTGCGGGTGGCGGTTCAGGCTGGCGTAGGGGACGCTTAGCCCGCCAAAAATGGCGGAGTGCGGTGAATGGGATCAGGATCGTCAGGTCTCACCATCGCGCGATGTAAGTACGACCGCAGTTCGCCGGTGAGTTTCGCGTCGAGTTTGGTCGGTGCCATTCGATGGCGATGGCAGGACCTGACGGAACAGATCCACAGATCAGGACCGGCAGGTCTCACCATCGCGCGACGTAAGTATGACCGCAGTTCGCCGGTGAGTTTCGCGTCGAGTTTGGTCGGTGCCATTCGATGGCGATGGCAGGACCTGACGGAACAGATTCACAAAACTGAGATCCCGAGCCTCGCTTTTTCAAACGGCATAAGCGAGGTTCGGGATGAAAGGACGTCG
>JAMPYH010000192.1 GCA_023700785.1 Candidatus Zixiibacteriota bacterium | reverse complement strand
TCGTCGTGAAGGCGGACAAGCGAGCGAATTTTGGTGTCATGCAGGATGTCATGGACGCGATGACGGAAAAGGAAATGACCCGATTCCTGATCATCACCGAACAGGAAACATCCTAAGAGCAAGCGACCTTTGCCAGTCCGACCGTCGCAGGTCGGACTGCTGAGAGGAGAGTGAAGGCCTTATGGCCGGTGACGTTGTACAACGAGAAGCAAAAGGCAAAAGTAAGGGCCTGAGGCGACCCAAGCGGCGTATCGCTATTCGTATCGATATGACCCCGATGGTCGATATCGCTTTTCTTCTGCTGATTTTCTATATGGTGTCAACCGTCTTCGCGATGCCTCAGGCGATGGAGATCAACCTCCCGCCCAAGGAAGAAGAGAAGACCGAGATCGAAGTGAAGGAGTCCAACCTCCTGACGATCCACGTTGACGCCAACGGTCGGTATTGGTGGCACAAGGCTCAGGTGACGGCGACAAACTTGCCGCAGTTGATCCCGACCAGCGCCAACAAGCCCGACACGGTCGCCTACGCGTTCAATTCCGATTCGACACGCAACCTGTTGATCAATCTCAACCGTGAGAATCCAAAACTGAACACGCTGATCCTGATCCACCGGGACGCGAACTACGCCGACCTGGTCAATATGCTTGACGAGATCGACGTGCTGGAGCGCTCCTGGAACGCCTATACCGCCAAACAAAAGGGCGTGGACGTGAAGGATCTGTCCGGTCCCGACAAGTTCTCATATCGATATGCCACGGGTAAGTGGGAAGAGCGCGATGATAAGATAATGGCTGACGCTCTGGCCGCTGCCCAATTACGAGGTCAGATATAATGGCTTCCTATTCCAACAACGCCCTCTGGTCGCCGTATGGCGCCTATGAGATGAAGGCCAAGTACCAGCGGAACTTCATGTACGGGACCGGTTCCGCGCTTGGATTGGTGGTTGCCATTCTTCTCGGATGGTGGATCATCAAATTGGCGACCGCCGAAGACGAGTTCGCCAATGTGCCCGAGATCAAGATCAAGACGATCGCCGAGCTCGGTCCGCCGCCGACCATCGTAAAGCGGCCGCCGGAAGTAAAGGTCCAGAACCCCAACGTCGCCGCGCCGAAAGTCGGTATCCCGAAGCCGGTCGCTGATGAAGAGGTTCAGGACGAAGAGGTTCAACTCGCCACGCGTGAAGAACTGGCTGATATCGTCGCTCCCGACATTTCCGCGAGTGGTGACCAGAATATCGTGGTTGATATCGGTGATGACGAGTACCTCCCGCCGCCCGATGAGTTCGTGCCGGTTGAGATCCAGCCGGAAATGATCTTCCAGCAGACGCCCGAATATCCGCGTCTGGCCAAGACCGCCGGTTTGACCGGAACGGTCTGGGTCAAGGCGTTGGTTGACAAGGAAGGGAATGTCCGCCAGGCGCAGGTCGGCAAATCGTCAGGGACCCAGTCTCTCGACGAAGAAGCCGTCAAGGCCGCCTACAAAAACAAGTTCAAACCGGCGATTCAGAACGGCCGACCGGTCGCGATCTGGGTCACCTACCGGGTGGACTTCAAATTGACCGAAGGCTGAGCATGTAACCCCTTTTCATACGCATCTCAACGGCGACAGTCTTTCAGACTGCCGCCGTTTTCGTTTTCCACGCAAACTATTGGCTGGCCGTCCTCAAGTTGAAGGGGACCGTCACGAGCATACCAGGCAATTCAGGGAAGAAAACAAATGCTTACCCGCTATAGAGGGTAAGTAAACCCTATTAACAAGGGAGGCGACGATGTTTGGTTATCAGAATCATCCAGCGATGCCGTACGGCGCGTTTGAGCTCAAGGCGACTTACCAGCGCAACCTGATATTCGGCAACCTCAGCGTCTTACTCCTGGTTGCGCTGGCTCTGGCGACCGCCTACGCCTACAGCGCACTTTTCGGCGAAACGACCGTCGTGATCCCAGTTGATCCGATGCCGGAACCGATCGAGATCGCAGCATGGATCCTTCCGCCTCCTCTGGTCGAACAGCCAGAGCCGCCGATCAATCCGTCTCCGTCCAACCCCAACCAGGAGATGACGAACAACCTCTCGCTGGTTGCCGACTCACTCTGGGACGATTCCAGGCCGGAGGAGAGGTTGCCCACCCAAGGAGAACTCAGCATAAATGCCGGAGAAGGTGATACGACCGGAATCGGATCCATTGATACCAGTGGACTCGGTCAAAGTGAATACTTTCCGGGTGAAAATGAGTTCATCCATACCGAGAAACTGCCCGATTTTGTCTCTTACGTAAAACCGGACTATCCGTCCATTGCCAGACAGGCGGGGCTGGAAGGAACCGTTATTGTCAAAGTGTTGGTTGACAAGAATGGCGCGGTGAGGGACGCGAAGGTCGCACGAAGCTCCGGCTACGCGGCGCTCGACAACGCGGCTATCGGAGCAGCGTTCAAAAATACCTATACTCCCGGGATTCAGAACGGCTATCCGGTCGCCTGCTGGGTCACGTATCGAGTTGAGTTCAAACTAAACGAATAATATCATAAGAAACTGAAATGAAAAAGCCGCCGAGTGATCGGCGGCTTTTTGATGCGGTTCTTAGCAGGTCACGGACAGGCGGGGAGCATAGTCCCCGGACCGCCGGTCAGGTAGGTGATCAGCAGACTCAGGTCGCTGATATCGATCGCGCCATTAGCGGAGCCATTGACGTTCGCTTCATCGGGACAGGGGAGAACGGTCGATCCGCCAATGTCGATCAAGTAACTGATCAGCGCGCTCAGGTCTGAAATGTCGATCGCGTCATTCGGCGAACCATCGACATTCCCTCTCAAATTGACACAACAGCCGGTCGGCCCAAGTGTCACCGCGCCATCTTCGGTCGGTACTCGCAAAGTGAAGCACTCGGTCATGATCGACGGATAGAGCGTGTTCGGCGCAAGGTATGGAGCAAGGCGAACCTGATTGCTGTCGCCGGACGCGCTGCTCGGAACGGTAAAATGAACCCGCAGCACCGGGCCGCTCCCCGGCGGTAGATCCGGCGAAGTGCCAAATGACGACGTCTTCATCTGCACCGCGATCCTGGAGTTGGCGTCATCGTACCCCAGGAAATTGATCTCTTCAAAGTAGCCGGTGCGAAGACCCTGAGTTGAGACAGAGTCGAGGATCATCCCATACGGTCCGGTCCAGTTGATCGGCAGAATAAATCCCTTGGCGGACACATCATTGGTGATGCTGATATTGACGGCGATCTCCTCACCCGGATCGGTCGCGACATCGGCGGCTTTCAGCGTATCCGCCAACTGCTCCGATTGCGTGAGAAAAACGAAAAGCCGGCCGTCGAGATTGGACGCGTACACTTTTCCCGTCCGGGTATGCGGAAAGACTCCCCAGGTGCCGTTAAAATTGGCGGACTCTCCCGCGGCGTAGGTATCGAAAAGCGCTAACTCCGTACCCGCGGATGGATCGGTCATATCGACAACCGCCAGGCCGGATTCGTAGTGCGACATGAACGCTTTCCCGTCCTGCATATGAACATTGTGGCACAGATCGCTCGGCGCCAGGTACTGCCCGACAAAACTGACATTAAGGGGATCCTGTATGTCCCAGAACTTGACCGTCTCGTTCGGCGTTTCTTCAGTCGTTCCGGCATACTTGCCGTCGGCTGTCGGCCAGACATTATGCACATATCCCGGGCTCGGAATATGCACGCGCGTGATCAACTGCGGATTCGTTTTGTTGGCGACGTTGTACATCGACCAACTCCCCATACTCCCTTCAGCGATCCAGACCGTGTCGTTACGCGCGAATACATCATGACAGTCGCCGGTGGCAATAGTGTCCACTTCAACCGGCGACGTTGGATTGGTCAGTCGGATTATCCGCACGCCGGAATAATTCTGCTTGACCAGATAGGCGTATCCTTTGGCGGTATCGATGGAAAGATTATGCGAGCGGACATCCGCGGCGGTGGAAAAACTTCCGATATAGCGAACTGAATCAGGGAGAAAGCTCATATCCATGATCATCATCCCTTGGTTGGTCCCCGTGCACTCGGAGACCGCGTAGCAATACTTCCCGTAGTTCTTGATGTCGCGCCAGCGGGTCCCGCCGCAGCCGGTCTGCGGTCCGGGGATCAGGTCTTTCACCTGCATCGTCGCGACATCGACAAAAACGATCCCATTGGCGACTCCCATGATCGCGTATTCCTTGCCGTCGGAATCTTCCCACCCCCAGCAGTCCGTACCGCCAAATCCCTGATCGGGGGTGATGACCGCTTTCAGGCAGAGCGAGAAAGTGCTGTCGTTGGGGGCGGCGGACATCATCGCGACCGATGCCGCTGAAGACTCCTCCAGCCTCCCCGCACGATCATGCCGCATGTCCAGACTGTCGAGAACAGCGTCTATCGGCACTGCCGATACCGTCGAATGATCTACAAGTATCCCCAAGCCAATAAGACAGACTGCCGCGAGCAGCGATGCTTTCATGCGAACCTCGATCCTTTGTCTGGTTGCCCGGCGCGTATGACCGGAAACGTTGTGAGACTATGGCGGCTACCTCTCAAAAATAGGGGCGAGGCGGAATTAGTCAATCAAAAATCGAGTAGTTGAACCCATGTTTGCGTTGGCGTCGTGGTCTGATCGCGTCTCTGTTTGCCCTTGTTCGAAATGGAGTGCGTTTTTTCGGCCGTCTTGATTTGGCTCGTTTTTCATTACTGCTCCTCCCGGCGCTCTCCGGTCTGAAAAATGAGAGATTGGCGTAAGGCGTTATTATGCAATGCGATACTAGCGGTGTTGTTCTCGCGATCGAGATTTTTCTCTGCTTTCTTCTTGACAACTGCACAAATGTGCAGTATCGTCCGTCAGTACCAGAAAAACCAGACACCCACTCAGGGAGACAGAGTATGCACAGCGCTCATTCAGCAGGGCGGAGCGAAGCTTTCGCTCCTATCAGCAAATTCGAGATCGGCGCGCCGCTTTTTGATCCGTCCGCCTGGTCTGATTTTGTCGGCCATATCTGGCAGGCGGAGCCCGGTCGCGCCACCGACGATTGCCGTTTCCTCAATGCCGGCACCTGCCCGGACTGCGGGTTCGGGATGGTTCGTCTTGGAACCTGCATGAGTTGTCCGTCATGCGGCTATGGAAGCTGCGGAGAGTAATGGAAGATCATCAGAAAGGGGAGAAATGAACTATGCAAATCAGCGATCTGGACAAGCACGGTATCCCGCGGCGGATCATCGATCTCTGGCGCCAGCGTCAGGGAGAGCGGTTGCTTCCGGTCCAGCGGCAGGCGATCCAGCATGGCCTTTTGGCCCAGCCGATGCCGAGCCTGATCATTTCCGCGCCGACCTCGTCCGGCAAATCATTCTGCGCGGAACTGGCCGCGGCCAAAGCGCTCGCGTCGCGGCAGAAGGTCGTGATGCTGTTTCCGCTCAAGGCGCTGGCCGAAGAAAAGTACCGCGTCATCGGCAGTTGTTATCGCGCGCTCGGCCTGGAGTGCGTTATC
>JAMPYH010000191.1 GCA_023700785.1 Candidatus Zixiibacteriota bacterium | reverse complement strand
CTGGTCGAAGGAGAGACCGCGCTCAACTGGCAGATTTATTACGACAAACAGTTTTCGTCGCTGAAGGCGAACCAGCTAATGCTTTTTACCGCCGCGAAAGAACTCCAGTGCGAAGGCATTCGATTCCTCAGTTTAGGGGCAAGTCCGGATGATGCCGAAGGTGTGAGGATATTCAAGGAGAAGTGGGGAGGCTTTACGGCGACCTATCCATGTTTTGAGCATCGCTCGTTAATCGGGAGGTTGATCTGATGTCTGAGCGGCTGAAAGTGCTCCTGCTTGCGGATGTCGGCTCGTTCCATATAGAACGATACGCGGCGGAGTTGAGGCGGCAAGGATGCCAGGTATTGATCGCGTCGCTGGAGTCAGGGAGAGTCACCTATCATCAACTCAAGAAGCGGGGACCGTTCGGCGCGCTACATTATATACTGGCGGCCAGTGAAGTAAACGCGGTGATCAAGCGATTTCAGCCGGATCTGATCAACCCGCATTATGTCTCGGGATACGGTTTTACCGCCGCGCTGGCGGGGGCGAGACGCTACGCGCCGGTGATCACGCATATCTGGGGGTCGGATGTTCTGGTGGTGCCGTGGAAGTCGGTCTTCCACAGGCGAAAGACCGCGTACGCGATCGGGGACGCCAATATCCTGATAGGCGACTCGGACCATCTGATCGCGCAGGCGGATAGAGTACTGCCCGCCAAACGCTCCATGGTCGTGCTCTGGGGGATCGAGCGAAAGTTCCTCGCGTTTCATAAGGCAGATTACCGGCGCGGGAAGCCGCTTCGGATCATCGTGCCGCGCCAGCACGCGCGGGTCTATAACAATCCGTTCATCCTGCGAGCGCTGGCGCCGATGGTGCGTGAAGGGGAGATCGAACTGACGTTCCCGACATTTGGCCCGGAGGCGGGGCTGTTCCGACTAACCGCGCACCAGATGCTTGGCGACGCGATAAAGTTCTACGACCGGCTGGAGCGCGCCGAGCTGATGAAATTGCTGGCGCAGCAGGATGTCTATCTCTCGGCGGCGTCAACTGACTCGTCACCGGCGTCGCTATTGGAAGCGATGGGGATCGGCCTTATCCCGGTGGCGCCGGAGATCCCCGGCGTGAAAGAGTGGCTCGGCGTACAGCATGGGTTCGTGTACGATCTCTATGATGAAGCGATGCTGCGAGAGCGGATCCGGGAGATCATCGCCAGTCCGCACGATTTCGAGGAGATGCGGCAGCTCAATCTCGCGCGGATCACAGAACAGGCGATCTTTGAGGATAATGTCGCGCAGATAGTGCGGGTCATGAAAAATCTGGCGAAAAAGAGTCCGGCATGAAAGCGCGCGTCCTGCTGGTAGCCTACTATTTCCCGCCGCTTGGTATGGCGGGAGTGGGACGCCCGCTTAATCTTTTCAAACAGCTCCCAACATTCGGATACGATTGCGATATCCTAACGGTCAAGCCGGTCGCCTATCGCAGGTATGAGCCGGAATTGCTTGACGGGCTGGATCTGTCGAGAATATATCGGGCGGGGTCGTTTGATCCGCAGAGGATCATGTATCTGCTGGGGATCCGGCAGGTCAATCCCAGGACGATCGCGCGCGGCTCTGTGGTCGGGGAGAAACTGTTTCCTGACTCAAAGATCGGGTGGGTGCGACCGGCGGTGCGGCTGGGGAAAAAACTCCATGCGCGCAACCCGTACGCGGCGGTAATATCAACATCGCCGCCGATATCGTCGCATCTGGTCGGCATGCGGCTGGCCAATGAATGCGATATCAAGTGGATCGCGGATTTCCGGGATCTCTGGACAATGCGGTCCGCGGAGGAGACGTACGCTGACGCGCAAGCGCGGTCAAAGGCGGTGGAACTTCGGAAACAGTTCAGAGATAGAGCTACGGCTATCACGGCAGTCAATCCGGCGATTCAGCGATATGTTCAGGCGGATGAGATCATCACCAATGGCTTTGATCCGGAGACGGCGGTTTTGTGGGGGAGGCCGGCAGTAGGATCGACCTTCAACATTGGACTTTTGGGGAGTTTTAATGACCAGATCCCGATCGAGCCGTTGTTGAAAGTCATCCGGAGAGCGATTGATTTAGACCCGGCGTTAGCGGACTCTATTCGGCTGACGCAAGTGGGGGATATTGATCCAAGTTGGCTGGAGCAACAGCTAAGCAAGTACGGCCTGCGGTCGATGGTTGATTCGCGCGGATATAAGCCGCGTGAGGAATCGATCAAGCTGTTGGCGCCGTGCGCGATGATGTATATCGGAATCGAGCGAGGCCTGGGGAACATTGGCACGTCACGGATATTTGATCTGCTTGCATCGGGGAGGCCGCTGATGATCTACGGCGATAGAGATTCCGAGTTGGCACGACTGACAGTCGAGGCAGAACGATTTCTATTTGACGACAATACTATCGATACCGCCGCGAACTATCTACATGAATTGAACGAGAAGTCGCGATCAGGTCGGTTGGTGATTGCGCCATTGCCTGATCACGCGAGGCAACATGCATGGGGGGAAAAAGCGGAGCAGTTCGCGAAGCTACTGGACCGAATTATATGAACGAACCGACAGTGTCAGCGATAGTCATCGCGTGGAACGGAATGAAGTTCCTGCCGGATTGTTTGCGGACACTGGCTGAAGATCTTCAGCAGGTCGCGCATGAAGTGATAGTCGTTGACAACGGCTCGACCGATGGCTCAGCGGAGTTTGTCGAGAAGACGTTTCCATCGGTGCGGCTCATTCGCAATCAGGCCAATCTCGGGTTCGCCAGGGCGGTGAATATCGGGATTGAACAAGCCAACGGGAAATATCTGCTGCTGTTGAATCAGGATATTCGGGTGCGGAAAGGCGCGATCGGGGGATTGCTGGCGAAGATCGAAGCAGAAAGGACGGTTGGCGTCATCGGGCCGAAGTTTGTCAGCTTTGACGGAGCGACTCAGCAGTCCGCGCGAGCGTTCCCGACTTTCCGCCATGTTTGGTATGACGCGCTGCTGCTCTCCAGATTGTTGCCGACGCATCGGGAGTTTTCTTCATGGCGGATGGGCTGGTTTGATCACGAGACAGAGCTGGAGGTCGATCAGCCGATGGGAGCGGCGATGATGATTCGCCGGGAGGTGGTCGGCCAAGTCGGGAAGTTTGACGAGCGCTTCCCGATCTTCTTTAACGATGTTGACTTTTGCCGCAGGGTGAAGGCGGCAGGCTACCGGCTGCTCTATTATCCGGACGCGGTGATCGAACATTATGTCGGCGGGTCAACGCGCGTCGATCCGATCAGGTTGAAGTGGGAGTCGCATCGGTCGATGTATAGCTATTTGGCGAAGTATGCCAAAGGGTACGAATATCCGCTGCTCTGGATGGCGGGTCTGGTTCTGGTATTAGGATTGATACCGGCGATACTATTTACGCCGCGAAGTAACGCGATGCTGTTTGATTAGATTGGGGATGTTGGGGTTAGTGGCAGCGCGGGACACGCGTCGGGTTTCGTGATGAATTGAGATCGTTTGGTGGTTTGAGGGGGTCAGCTACTCTTCCACATTCATTCTTGATCCAGGGACTCAACCCGACTTACGTCGCCTGGACCTCAATTAGATCTCATCCCTCGGTTAATAACCAGCAACCCTTTGATACTCAAATGAGCCTCATCCCAGCGAACGCCGGGATCCAGAATGACGAGTTCTCGCAGGAGAATTGCAGCAAACTTCTGGGTCCCAATTGTCATTGGGAAGAGGCTTAATAGCGTATCGAAGGGCACGGTTGAGAATCGTGCTTAGTGGCACCAATCGCAAGCCAACGTTCTGACCTGCATCCCCTATTTCAGCAACAGCGTTTTGCGGGTGATTGATCGGTCGGAGGCGCGGAGGCGATAGAAGTAGAGACCGGTAGGGAGAGGCGCTCCGTTCGCGCCGCGGCCGTTCCATTCGATCGAGTGTCTTCCGGCGGCATATGGACCATCGATCAGGCTGACCACTTCGCGCCCCAGCATATCAAATACAGTCAGGTCAACTCTGTCGGCTCGCGGCAATTCGAACGCGATCGTGGTGGTTGGGTTGAATGGATTCGGATAATTCTGTGAGAGCGAGAATCTACCCGGCAAGGGGGTGTCGTCGGTGACATCGGTCACTATCTGGCCGATCAGGTAACCGAGCGAAGTCGTATAGCCAAGTTTCGAAGCCGTGACTGTATAAGTGGCGCCGAGGTCAAGCTCCGACGCAAAGCGCGCGTATCCGGAGATATCTGATACGGTAGATTCGATCAGTTGGCCGTCAATCGACAAATTAATTGTCGCGCCTGCAACCGGAGAGGCGTTGGCGGAAACATAAACGGCCTGCGGATCATACGGGTCGGCGTGAAATGTCATCTTCTCCGGCGTGGCGCAATAGACGCGAAGCGCCGGGTCGCCGAAATAGTTCAGACCGTAAACCATGTCGCGATAGAAGTAATTGGCGGCTTTGGCGCGGTTCATCGCCGCGACCGCCGGTTGATCCGGATGCGCGAAGAGTGAATCAAAAAACGCCTGTTGCATCAGGTAACTTGTCCCGACCCATCCCCAGCGCGTGAAGCCAACAAATCCGACCGCGCCGTTGGAATCAGCGAGCATGCGTTGGCATAAGTTCGGCGCGGTGGCGCCAAAATACGGCTGGTCGCTGTCGAACTGAGCGTGGTCGCAGGCGAGTGAAAAAACAAACGACGGTTTGTTGATCGCGCTGGTCGCGGCGATGTCGCCATGAGGAGAGGTCGCTTCGGTCACGAGCAGAGTCTTCGGCCACTCGTTGTAATTGGCGGACTTGAGGACAAAACCGTCGGAGCGGCCATGCGCGATGATATTAATTATCCCAAACCCTGCGGCAGTGATACTTGCCAGCGGACCGGGATCGAGATTCGACGGCGTCGGATCGTCGCCGCGGGTAGCCTCGACACCGCTTACTGAATCGATCGCAAACCAGCTCGGATAGGCCGACGCGATCTGGTTATGCTGACCATCGTTCAGGTCGCGCATCTGATCGGACGAATAAAACAGCGAGCGTGAAAGGTAATCGCGGTCGCCGCCGCCCGGATCGGTCTCGTAGCGGATGAGCTTCAGCGTGTACGCTTCGAATTCTTCGGCTTGATTGAACGGCAGTCGCCCAACCAGAAGTTCCGGCGTGATGTCGGCCAGGTCATCAAGACGCTCACCCCACGTATTGTCATGGTCTCTATCCCAGTCGCCGGTCAGGTCGGCAAAATAGAGATCGCAGATCTGCAGGTTCACGGGAGAAATGGCGGTGTCGGCGCGGTCGGTCGCGTGGTAGGCGAAGCGGATCGGGAGGATCGATTCATCGCCCGCCAGAAGAACATACTTCCCCGACTGGGCAAAATACGACTTGAGATACTCGCGGAGTCTCTCGGCATCATCGACTCCGGAGGTGACGGCGAGGATATCTTCAATACAGATGATCTCCGCGTCGTAGCCGGTCGCGATCCGGTAACTTTTGAGCGGCTTGAGCGCGCTCTCGAGGGCGCGGGGAGTGATGATCAGATATCG
>JAMPYH010000190.1 GCA_023700785.1 Candidatus Zixiibacteriota bacterium | reverse complement strand
CGGTCGATCACCAGTTTGGCCAGCCGGTCATCCCGCTCGGAGATCGACTTGACCGCCTTCTGGACCGAATCTTCCACCACCGCGGACAGATTGAGCAGCCGCTTTTTCAGCTTCTCCACTTCACGACGTAAATGCATCGACATCGGTTACCTCTGATTCCTCATCCGAAACGACCGGTGATATAATCCTCGGTCTTTTTCTGCAGCGGTTTGGTGAAGATCATCTTGGTCGGCCCGCACTCGACCATCTGTCCTTCGTAGAAGAACGCGGTGGTGTCTGAGACGCGCGCGGCCTGCTGCATATTGTGGGTCACGATCACGATCGTGTAGTTTTTCTTCAGCTCGCCGATAAGATCCTCGATCTTGGAGGTCGATATCGGGTCGAGCGCTGAGGCGGGTTCGTCCATCAAAAGTACTTCGGGGCGCACCGCCAGCGCGCGGGCGATACAAAGCCGCTGTTGCTGGCCGCCTGACAGCAGGTACGCGTTTTTATCGAGCTTGTCTTTCACCTCGTCCCAGAGGAACGCCTTACGCAGCGTGGTCTCAACCGCCTCGATGATCAGGTTTTTATCACTGATCCCATTCACTTTGAGGCCGTACGCGACATTCTCGAAGATCGATTTCGGGAACGGGTTTGATTTCTGGAAGACCATCCCGACCCGTGTGCGGATCGCCGAAACATCCTTGACATCCTTGTACAGGTCGATGTCATCCATCCTGATGGTGCCGGTCATGCGCGTCCCGGGGATGGTGTCGTTCATCCGATTCAGCGTCCGGAGAAACGTTGATTTGCCGCATCCCGACGGACCGATCAGCGCGGTCACCTGATTGTTCTCGATGTTCAAGGAGACATCAAACAGCGCCTGATGTTTCCCATAGAAGAAGTTCAGGTTGGCCGCGGTCATCTTCAGGACCGGCGCCGAGGAACCAAACTCGTCTCGCTCGCGCGATATGTCCGGTGTTTCGATTCGTAACCTGTCGTCAAGCACTGATACGCCTCGTTCTTATTTTGGATCGCAGCAGGACCGCCACAAAGTTCAGCAGAAAAGTCAACATGAGCAGCACCAGCACGGTCCCATAGAGGATCGGCTTGGTTTTCTCGACATCCGGCGACTGGGTCGCCATCACGTATGTGTGATAGCCGAGGACCATAAACTGGTCGTTCAATTTTGCCGGAAGGTACGGCAGGTAATAAGCCGCGCCGGTGAACATGATCGGAGCGACCTCGCCCGCGCCACGGCCGACCGCGAGGATCCCGCCGGTAAAGATGCCCGGCATCGCCTGCGGAAGTATTACGCGAAAAATGGTCTGCAGTTTGGTCGCGCCGAGAGCGTAACTCGCTTCTTTCAGTTCGCGCGGGATGGCGCGGAGCGCCTCCTCGGTGGAGACGATCACCACCGGCAGGGTCAGCAGCGCCATCGTCAGGGATGCCCAGATCACCGCCGGTTGTCCCCAGACCGGACCGGACTCAGGGTAAAACAGCTTGTCAAGATTCCCGCCCACAAACCCAATAAAGAAACCAAGTCCAAACAGGCCAAAAACGATCGACGGCACTCCCGCCAGATTATTGATGGCGATGCGCAGCAGCCGCGTCAGTTTCGACTGCGGATCAGTGTACTCCTGCAAATAGACCGCGGTGAAAACGCCGATCGGCACCACCGCGATGACCATCAGGATCACCAGCATCAGCGTCCCAAATATCGCCGGGAAAATACCGCCAGCCTCCATCCCCTGTTCCGGGGGACTGGACAAAAACTCCCAGCTGATCGTCCCGATACCGCCGATGATCACATCGATCAGGATAACCGCGAGGATCGCCATGATGATGGCGACCGCCAGAAACATCAGCGCGCGGGGGAGAGTGTCGCTCCCTTTTGGAGAGAACTGATACTGGTGTGAAAGATCCGAAGTCGTGAACTGCGATGATCGATCCGGGGCGCTCATGACATTCTCCCCTGAAGTCTCTCGCGCAGTTTGGTCAGGATGATATCGCCGCTCAGATTGGTCAGGAACGTGAAGACGAACAGGAGCGTCCCGATCAGGAAGAGCACGCTGTAATGCGGCGAACCGAATACAACTTCAGCCAACTCGGCCGCGATGGTGGCCGAAAAAGTACGGATCGAATCGGTGAACGAGAGCGACGAGATCGCCGCGTTCCCCGACGCCATCAGCACGATCATCGTTTCGCCGATCGCGCGACCGAATCCAAGCACGATCCCGGCCGCAATGCCCGGCATCGCCGCGGGAAGCACCATCGTGAACGATACCTGCCACGGGTTGGCGCCAAGCGCGATCGCGGCGTCCCGCAATGACTGCGGCACCGCCGTCATGGCATCCTCAGAGATAGTGAAAATAACTGGAATGATGGTAATGCCGAGCGCCAGGCCGGCGTTCAGCGCGTTAAGCCGGAAGGTCAGCCCAAACGCGTTCTGCAGAAATGTCGCCAGTACGATCAGCGCGAAAAAGCCGAGCACCACCGACGGTATTCCCGCCAGCAGTTCGATCACCGGTTTGATGATCTCCTTGGTCCGCTTGGACGCGAATTCCGATGTATATATCGCGGCCATCACGCCGAGCGGCGTGGCGAACAACATCGCGATGATCGCCGCCTTCAGCGTGCCTATAAAAAGCGGCATCAGGGAATATTTCGGGATATCCGAGTTTGGCTGCCAGATCCATTTGGCGTCTTCGTCCTCGTAGAAGGTCTGCTTGAAGACCATGCGGTCGATGGTCACTTCCTCCTGGGTCGCCTTGTCAACGAAGATCGGGATCGATTCCTTAAAGATAAAAACGAAGATCAGCACAATGCCGATCAGCGCGGCAAGCGCTGTCAACGCGATCAGCTTCTCGCCGATGAACTCGCGAACCTTGGACTTGGGCTTAAACTGGTATCGATCCATAAGCACGTTCGGCCGGAGTCGCGCTGACTCCGGCCGTGGTATCCTTTACGGGATCATATTTTTCGCGGCCATGTCTTTCGGCAGCGGGATGTAGTCCACACTCTCGGCTACTTTTTGACCTTCCTCAGAGAGCGCCCAGTTCAAGAACGCCTTCACCTCGCCGGTCGGCTGGCCATTGAAAAACCAGTACAGCTCGCGCGCGATGGGGTAGGAGCCGTCTGTGATGGTCGTCAGGGTCGGTTCGATCGCCGGCGACGCGTCATCTTTTTTCACGGAAAGATGCTTTACATTCGACTCCCAGGCGATACCGCCATAACCGATGCCGTAGAGATCCTTGCCGACCGCGTTGACCACCGACGCCGTTCCCGGCAGGGTCTGCGCCTCTGGCGCGAAATCCCGGCCGAGAAGAACATGTTCTTTGAAAAAGCCATAGGTGCCGGAATTGTTCTCGCGGCTATAGATAATGATCCGCTTGTCCGGGCCGCCCAGTTCTTTCCAGTTGGTTATCTTGGCAGTGTATATGTCTTTCAATTGACCAAGGGTTAGCACCTGGATCGGGTTATCCTTGTGCAGAAAAATGGCGATCCCGTCGAGCGCGACCGAATGACGAACCGGTTTCACCCCTTTCTGCTCCGCCATCGCGTATTCTTTCTTTTCCATATCGCGAGACGCCTGGCAGACATCGGTGGACTTATTTAACAGCGCCGCGATACCGGTACCGGTGCCGCCGCCGGAGACCTGCACGACCAGTCCGGGCTTCTTCTTCATGTATTCCTCAGCCCAGCGCTGTCCCAGACGGACCAGCGTGTCCGAGCCTTTGACCGTGATCGTCCCAGGCTTGCCGGATCCCTGTGCCATCGCGGGAACAAGTGTAAGAGTCAGCGCGAGAGCGAAGATCACTCCCAGCGCAAACAAAGTTTTCATTCTCTTCATGAGTTATCTCCTTTAGACAGTGTAGAGTGCGTTGTCATCCGACCGGCCGCCCGTCAGCCTCGCACCTTACACACTCAAGTTAACCCGGGTATTGTTAGGATTTCGTTAGGAATCGATAAGGATTCGGTCCGGCGGCCATTCCGCCAGAGGGAGAAGAAGGAGAGAAAAGTCCTTCCTCTCCTTGAAGACTACTGAGAGACTTACTTCACCGGGAAGTAGCCGACCTTGTTGACGATCTCCTGACCTTCGTTAGATAACACGAAGTCCACCAGCTTCTTAACGTCGCCTTGCGGCTTATTCCGCAGATACCAGAAAAGATAGCGGGAGAGCGGATAGTCGCCGGAGCGCACCGTCTCAAGGTTTGGCTCATAGCCAGGCGCCTCTGCCGTCTGTTTCAGCTTGGCGTACTTCACCCCTTTGGCGTATGCCGCACCGCCATATCCGATGCCAAACTTGTCCTTGGCCACGGCGTTCACCACCGCGGCAGTGCCGGGGAGAGTCTGCGTTTGGGCGGCAAAGTCTTTACCCTTGAGTACATTGTCCTTGAAAAAGCTGTATGTCCCCGAGCTATTCTCGCGACCGTACAGGATGATCCGCTGGTCCGGACCGCCGACTTCTTTCCAATTGGTGATCGTCCCGAGATAGATCAACCGCAATTGGTCAACGGTCAATTCAGCGATTGGATTCTCCGCGTTCAAATAGACCGCCAAACCATCGCGGGCCACCGGGATCTCCACCCCCTGAGAATTGAACCGCTGTTTCAGCTTGTCAATCTCGCCCGGTTTGATGGGGCGTGACGCCTCGCAAATGTCGGTCGAGCCATTGATCAGCGCGGCAAAGCCAACACCCGATCCGCCTCCGGTCACCTGGATGATCGTGCTCGGATTACCGGCCATAAACGCCTCGGCCCACCGCTGTCCCAGCATCAGCATCGTATCCGAACCCTTGAGGGTTACGGTCTGTCCGGCATTCAGACTTACGCTGATGCCGAGCGTCAGGACGATCGCGAAAAGCGCGACCATCGCCATGTTAGCACAAAATCTCTGTTTCATATCATCGATCTCCTTATGCCTGCTTTAGAACGAAAACTGGAACTGTAACGTGAACCGGTTGTCCTCGGGGTCCTTGTCAACGCTCGAGAAGGTCGATTCCCCTTTCAGCTTGGCCGGCATGTCATACGCCGCGGTAATGCGGACGTTGGGGTCGAAGAAATAATGCAGCGCCATCGACCAGGTCCCGATCGCGTCATTGACGGCGGTTTCGGAGTTTGGATCCCAGTAATCATACCGTAGAGCTGCGCCCAGTTTGGTTGAAATTGATTGCGACACCCAGAGATACCATCCCTGGCGGCTGACCAGCGAATCATCCAGGTCGGACCTGTCGTAGTCGGTCGCTCCGTAATACTCGCCGCGGATAGCCGTCCCGCCGATGGGCAGCACATCAAGATACAGCTGGGCGTCAACGCCAAACCGATTCTTGTCCTTCGAGAATCCGGGGACCGCCGCTTTGGCCGCGGTGTTTTTTACTTCGCTTGAATCAACCACATGGTCGCCGTTGGTATCCGTCCACGAAGTTGACGCCGCGGTCGCAGCGGTACCGGCGATGAAATTGTCGCCCCAGTAGCCCGAGACGCCGACATCAAGCATCCCAAGTTTCGCTTTCGCCCGCGCGATGATATCCTTCTGCCTGGTCGGATCCCACCAGGTAAACGCGCTGTTTTCGATCCCGAACCCCTGGAAGACGCCGATATTGGCGGCGAAATAGCGCGGAGCGGTGTAGGTGAAATTGATCCCG
>JAMPYH010000189.1 GCA_023700785.1 Candidatus Zixiibacteriota bacterium | reverse complement strand
CCGGTCGGCTTTTTTCCAGGCGATGACGACCGTTCAGGAACTGGTGGTCAATGTCTCCCAGGATCGCGAGATCAACCTCGCCAAGACTCGCCGCGTCGTGCAGGCGCTGATCGACCACGTCTCGCGGGACGAATCCTCTTTACTTGAATTGGCCGCCATTCGCGATTACGATGATTACACCTACGCGCACTCAACCAACGTCTGCGTTTACGCGCTCACCATGGGCGCTCGACTTGGGATGGATCGTTCGCGCCTCTCTCAACTCGGCTTCAGCGCGCTGTTCCACGATATCGGCAAGGTTAAACTCCCCAAAGATCTAATCCAGAAGCCAGACGCGTACGATGAGAACGATTGGATCCAGATGCAGAGGCATCCGTTGTTGGGGGCCAAGACCATTCTCTCGCGGTTGCAGCTCGACGAACATACCGCCCGCGCCGCCCGCAGCGCGTTTGAGCATCATATCAATAATGACTACACCGGCTACCCGACACTGAGCTACCGGCACCAACCGCTTGATCTCTTCTCAAAGATCATTTCTATTGTAGATACGTTTGACGCCCTCAGCTCTGGCCGGGTCTATCTGCGAAAGTCGATCGCCCCGGACGAAGTGATCCGGAAAATGCGCCACCAGATGGCGGTCAAATTCGATCCTTTCCTGCTCAAGATCTTCACTAATGTCGTCGGCATCTATCCATCGGGATCGCTGGTGCTTCTCTCCACCGAAGAGATCGCGCTGGTGTTGACCAACAACGAACAGGACCTGGCGCGGCCCTATGTCAAGATCGTCGGCGACCGTTCGGGGCTGCTCGAGGAACCGATCTGGATCGATCTGGCGCTCCCCGAAAATGTAGATCGCCGTATCCTCCGGCTGGTCGATCCGTCACGGTACGGGCTCGACCTCAAACAATTCATTTTGAAAGATTAGAATCTAAACGTCAGGCTCGCGTGAGTGCCATCAGGCGATGGGGAGAACTGGAGCCCGATCTTCTGCGCGTCCGGCGCTCCGGAAAGATGCGCGTCAACATAAGCGTCAAACACCGACACGAGCGTGGCCAGTCCAAGGAAGAAAATGTACTTGTTCCGCTCCTGGCGACGGTCTTCATACAGGCCGTAATAGTCGTTCCGTTGTGACACGTCCGCCGATCGCTCATACAGGTTCTTGAAATCCGAGGCCTGCCTGCCGTAATGCGCTACCTCACCGACAAACCACACCTGCAATCCTGCGAATACTATCGCCTTGAACCATCGGCCGTTCCCTGCTTGTCCCCATCCGGGGATCACCAGCGACTTGAGCAGGGCGGTTGTCGGCCGCTGGCGGAGCCTGGTTTCGGGGTCGATCGTGTCGGTGACGGAGGTTTCGCCGGGAAAAACCGGAGGAATGAAGATGATCGTGTCGCTTGATCTGACCGGCGCGGCTGTATCATTTATCGTCGAATCGACCTCAACCGAATCTTGCGGAACGGAATCTGCCGGAACTACTGGCTCCTGGGCGAATGCGACTGTCGAGAGGAGTGTCAAGCTGATGCAGAACCAGATCGTCTTCATCGCTCAGCAGAGCACCTTCACATGCTTTTCCCCGATCTTCACCGGCAACACCGTGGTGGGCAGCGGCACCAACTCGCCGTCGAGATACAGCACCTTCCCCTTCACCGGCTGGATATTGATCGTCCCCCCGCGAAACATCCGCACGTCATTTCCATAGAGGAACTTCCCCTTCTGGATAGCGCGGATGATGGACGAGAACTCCCCGGCCTGCCCGCCCTGGTCGAATATCACTTCGGCCTGGCCGTCATCCGGCAGCGCGGCGCTGGCGAACGGCAGACCGGCCGCCATCGGCAACAAATGAATGTTCATCATGATAGGGGATATCTCAAAGCGGAACGCGTCGATCTTGACGACCAGCTTTTCCACTTTTACCGATGCCGCTACTTTGGCGCCGAGTTGCGACCACCCAAAGCCAAAGCGGGGAGGGCGTCCGCCCGCGAGTGAGTCGGCAAGTTCCGGCAGGAATCCGATGCCGATCGCGTTAAAAAACGGCTGATCCGCAGCCATGCCGACATCGATCTTTTTGTAATCGCCGGCGGTTATTTTGGCGATGGCGTCGGATGCGGCGGCCGACTTATACAGGAACCGCGCGATCGAGTTGAATTTCCCCATCGGCAACACCCCGACCGGGAGATCTGAATCCATGGCGGCACGAGCGACCAGATTAAAGGTGCCATCTCCGCCGCAGGCGATCATGCCGGTGAACTCGCCGCGCTTCGCGATATGCGGCGCAAGTTCGGCTGACTTTTCCTTCGGTTGCGCGATCTGCTGAGCCTGTTTGTGCAGCGCCATCGCCGTATCCGGCTCGAAGGTCGTGTAGAAGCCCCCCTTCTTTTTGATCGCGTCAATGAGCTGTTCTACCTGCCTGGCCTGATAGCCGGTCGCCTTTCGGTTGACCAGCAGGGCGAAATGATTGGTCTTACTCTTTTGGTGTCTTGGTCTCGGCATGGCGGTAGTATACATCGTCCCCAGACTGCCGCAAGGATTTTGCTCCGGCGGGTCGGCTGATCTGTCAAATACTTGAAGTCTCCTGCGTTCTGGCATATACTGTCTGTATGCCCGCAGACTATATCAAACTGGCACGCCCCGGTCAGTGGCTCAAAAACTGGGTCCTTTTGGCCGCCCTGATCTTCGCCGGCATGATGCGCGACACGCAGCGACTCGGGCTGGCGCTTGCCGCGGTACTGATCTACTGCCTCTTGTCGTCGGCCATTTATACCCTCAACGATCTGGTTGACCGGGACCTCGACAAACAACACCCGCTCAAGAAGGACCGCCCCCTGGCTTCGGGGCGGGTGAGCGTCGCTCAGGCCACCGCCATGATCCTGCTTTTGTTCGCGATCGGCCTGGTCGCCGCCTGGTTTATCAACTGGCAGTTCTTTGTCGTCGCGGTGATCTTTATCGTTCTTAATACCGCCTATTCATACAGCCTGAAAGATATTGTTATCATCGATGTAGTCGTGCTGGCGCTCAGTTTTGTCATTCGCGCCTACGCCGGCGCGGTGGCGATCTCTGTGCCGGCCTCGAAATGGCTGTTGATAACTACCTTCATGCTGGCGCTCTTTCTTGGTTTCGGCAAGCGGCGGCATGAACTGGTTCTGCTCGATACCAATGCCGCCACGCATCGCAAAAGCCTTGGTTCTTATTCACCCTACCTGCTCGACCAGATCATTGGCGTCACCACCGCGTCAGTGCTGGTGGTGTACATGCTGTATACGTTTTCGGACGAAGTTTCCTCAAAACTCGGAACCGAAGATCTCTATCTCACCATTCCGTTCGTTGTCTATGGGATATTCAGATATCTCTATCTTATTCACAAGCGGGATGAAGGCGGCTCGCCGACGCGCGTTATGTTCACCGACAAGCCGATCCTCGCGACGGTCGCGCTCTGGTTTCTCGCGGTCATCTTCATCTTGTATCACCTCTGGTAAGCCGGGCGATCCTGTCCGCGTATAAGCAGCAGCCATGAACGGTAAACTCACCGCCCGCAATCTCAACGACCCGATCACAGATTATGTCCGCAGGGAAATAACGACCGTTCGCGACACTGAAACTGTCCTGGAGGCGATGACCCGCCTCCGCGGCCAGGAATTGAGCGAACAGATCGTCTATTTCTATGTACTGAATGATCAGGGCCAATTGGTCGGGGTTGTGCCTGTCCGGCGCCTGTTGATGGCCAATCTGACCGACAGCATTTCCTCACTCATGCTCTCCCGCCTGGTCTCAGTGCCGGCCAAGGCGACCGTGCTGGTAGCGTGCGAACTCTTTCTGTTTTATCGATATCTCGCTCTGCCGGTGCTGGACGAAAACAAGAAATTCCTCGGTGTGGTTGATATCGGGCTATTCACCGACGAGATCAGCGCGCTGGCGGAACAGCACGAGATCGAGAATGCCTTCCAGATGATCGGTATTCACGTCGCGCTGGGGCGCAAAGTCCCGCTCTGGCTCAGCTTCAAGGATCGTTTCCCCTGGTTGCTGGTCAATATCGTGGGCGGCCTGCTCTGCGCGCTGATCATGGCGCAGTATGAAGCGTTGCTGGAGATCGTGATCCTGCTGGCGATGTTTGTGCCGATCGTGCTTGCCCTCTCGGAGTCCGTCAGTATGCAGTCGATGACCCTGACTCTGCAAGGTATGCCCGAAGCCGGCGAGCGTTCTGACGAATTGCTGACCTCAGCGCTCAAGCGCGAACTGCTGGTGGCGACCCTGATCGGTATGGCCAGTGGGATGATCGTCGGCGGGGTGGCATTCTTGTGGCAGCGAGATTGGATCGTCGCCGCGGTGATCGGCGGCGCCATCTGGCTTTCGATGATCACCGCCTGCCTGCTCGGCGTGGCGATCCCGAGTATCGTGCGCCGATTACAACTAAACCCGCAAGTCGCGGCCGGGCCGATCGTCCTCGCCACAGCGGATGTTATCGCCCTGCTCTTCTATTTCAACCTCTCCGGATGGCTGCTGGAGAGATTATAGGTTTTATTCGTTTACTTCTTCCCCGCGAGGAATGCTTTTAGTTCGTCAAAGTCACTGTCATCCGCGACCGAATACTCATAATCGATGTACTCTAACTTCCCGTCCGGCCCGACTACAAAAACCGAACGCTTGAACATCCCGCGATCTTCCTGATAGACCCCCATCTTTTTGCCGAAGTCCCGCGTTTGATCCGCCAAAAGACGGAAGGGGAGATTGTGGTGCTTTGCCCACTCACGATGTGAGTAAACCAGGTCGGCGGATATCGGAAGCACTTCGACATTCAGGCTCTCAAACTGTGTGATCGCGTCACGAAACCCGCACATCTCCCTGGTACATCCACCGGACCAGTCCGCCGGATAAAACGCCAGCAAATACCGTTTCCCTTTCAGATCGCCCGAGCCGAGACCGTCCATGCTGATCGAATCCTGGGTCGCGTAGGGGAGTTGGAACTCCGGAAGCGTGTCCCCAACCTGTAATGCCATAGCCGATATCCTTTCCGCGCCAAACAGTGCCGTCACCGTCAGCGCCGCGACAAAAATAAAGAGCCGCCCAATTTTCACATCCACTCCTTGATCGATTGATCGGTACGCTTTCAGAACAATCCTCCCGCGCCAATGTTTCCGCAGGGTCGAGCCTCGGCCTGAACGCTCAAATAACTATTGACGCACCCGCTATGGCGCTTATGTTTCCGGCGACAGAGAACGGCAATGCATGGACTTCACTGGCCGATCATCAGGCGGCGAATGTCCGGATTCGAAAGAGACGAAAAGCAAGATGGCTAAACATACAGTTACGCTCATTCCCGGCGACGGTATCGGTCCTGAAGTTACCGAGGCTACTGTCCGCGTCATTGAGGCGGCCGGAGTCGATATCCAGTGGGATCGCCATGACGCCGGCATGGCCGGTATCCAGAAGTTCGGCGAGTCGGTCCCCGACGGACTGCTTGATTCGATCAAGCAGAACAAGATCGCGCTTAAAGGCCCGCTCACCACGCTGGTGGGTAAAGGGTTTAAATCCGCCAATGTCACGCTCCGGCAAAAGCTCGATCTTTATGTCAATCTCCGGCCGGTGAAATCGATCGGCGGCGTGCCGAGTCATTTCGACAAGGTTGACCTGGTTATTTTCCGCGAGAAT
>JAMPYH010000188.1 GCA_023700785.1 Candidatus Zixiibacteriota bacterium | reverse complement strand
TCGACGGAAAAACAGGATTTGTGCTGACTTTGCAGACGCGCGAACAACATATCCGGCGGGAGAAAGCGACTTCCAATATCTGCACCAATCAGGCGCTCTGCGCGACCGCCGCGTCGGTCTATATCAGTCTGCTCGGCAAGACCGGGCTCAAACAGGTAGCGCTTTTGTCGGCGGAGAAGGCGCATCATGCCGCGCAGCAGATCTTCGGCATTAACGGTTTTGAACCGTATTTCAGCGGGCCATTTGTTCGGGAGTTTGCGGTCAAGACCAGTTTGCCGGCGCAGGATGTTATTCAGGCGTTGCTCGAGCGAGGGATCCTCGCGGGAGTGGATGCCGGGCGCTGGTACAGGGGGATGGAGCATTGCCTGATAATCGCCGCGACCGAAAAACGGTCTGAAACGGATATCGATCGACTGGTAGCGGGTCTCAAGGAGCTGGCCACCAGTGGCGTTTTGTCCCGGATGTAGATCCGAGTGGCCGCAGGAGACGGTGGAGTGCCCTATCTGCGGCAAGGAACTGACCGAGTCTCCGGAACAGTCAGAGTGGGTGGTGATCGGCGAAGTTGACGACAAACTATCCGCCGATTTCGCGAAAGAGACTTTGAAGGCGTATGAGATCCCGGCAGTAGTGGTCTCGCGCTCCGGATTTTTCGGCCAGGTCGGACTGACCTTGACCGGTTTTTACTCCGGCCGTCAGGCGCTTTTTGAAGTGACCGTGCCGGTCGGATATCGAGAGGAAGCCGCCGAAGTGTTGGCTATGACGCTTGGCGAGAAGTGGCACCGAAAGGACACGTAGTTGTTTTGTCCGCGCTGCGAATTTGAGTTTATGACTGGAGTTACTATCTGTCCCGACTGTCAATTGGCGCTGGTGGAAAGCCGGCCGTCGAGTGTTCGCGCGGCGGTCACCCCCGATGACAGTTGGATCGAAGTCTGCGGCGTAAAAGAGAATGACCGAGCGCAGGCGGCCAAATTGGCGCTGGATTCGGGAAATATCCCGTCGATGCTGGTATCATCACGATTCCTGACCTCGCAATCGACCCCCGACTCCGATCTGAAAGATGCCGCGAACGAGTTGACGATCATCATGGTGCCGCGGGAGTTTCGCGACGACGCGGAAGCGATCGTGGAATCGACCCTGGGCGATGACTTTATTCCGTTTGACGAACAATAACCTTTTAGTTGGTGGAGTGTGGAAATGAGAAAAATGACACTGGCTCTGCTGGTCGCGATGCTGACGCTCTTCGCTTTCTCCGTGATGGCGGATGAGACCGCGCCGGCCGCCGCGGCGAAGCCCCACGCACCGTATCTGACCAGCCTGGATGAAGCGCTGGCGAAAGCCTCCCAAGAGAACAAACATCTGCTGGTTGACTTCTACGCCGATTGGTGAACGTGGTGCAAGAGATTGGACACGGTCGTGTTCGTCGAGCCCAAAGTAATTGACTACTTCACCAATGACATGATCCTCGCCAAAGTGAATGGCGACCTGGATACCGCGGCAGCCCGGAAGTACGCAGTCAGCGGTTTTCCGACCGCGGTCATGCTTTCTCCGGACGGGAAAGAGGTTGATCGGATAGTTGGGTACGCGCCGCCCGACGAGTACCTCAAAACGCTGGTGGATTATCGCAACGGCATCGGTACTCTTGATGACTTGTTGAACAAGGCGAAGGACAGCACTGATCGGACGCTGTATTACTCTATCGCCGACAAATACAAATATCGCGGCGGATCCGACCAGGCCGCAGACTGGTTCGGCAAAGTGATCGCGGCCGGCCAGCCGACCGATTCGCTCTCGGGAGAGAGCCGGATGGCGATGGCGGACCTCCAGCGCCGCGCCAAAAAATATGACGACGCCATGGCGTCTTTTGTGGCGATTGAAAAGGAGTTCACCGGCAGTATGTTCGCCGAGCAGGCCAATATCTGGCAGGCGATCCTCTACCGTCAGAAAGGCGACACCGCGTCGGCCATTACGGCGTTCCAGAAGTTCATCGAACTGTATCCGAAATCGGATGATGTCGAGTACGCCAAGAAGCAGATCGACAGATTGAAAAACCCGCCTGCTCCCGCGGAAAAGAAAAGTTGAAGATATTGATCGAGAGTAGGTCGGGCGCCCTGGCGCCTGACCTTCGATAGAGAGAGAACTGACAGTGAGTGAACCGATCCTGATCTACGAAAAGTCCCGCCCGGGGAGAGTCGGCTATACGTTGCCGGATCTCGTCGCGACGGAATCCGATATCCTGTCGTCGATCCCGGCGAAATTCCGCCGCCAGACCGACGCACAGTTGCCGGAAATATCCGAAAACGAAGTGATGCGCCATTTTGTCGGTTTGTCGGTGAAGAATCACCATATCGACAGGGGATTTTATCCGCTTGGCTCCTGTACGATGAAGTACAATCCAAAACTGAACGACAAGGCCGCGACTTTCAGCGATTTCCAGGAGCATCACCCGTTGGCCCCGTGCTCCAGCGCGCCGGGGATATTGCAACTGATGTGGGAGCTCCAGCAGTATCTCTGCGAGGTCTCCGGCTTTTCGGGGATGTCGCTCCAGCCGGTGGCGGGAGCGCAGGGTGAATTCGCCGGCCTGCTGATCATGCGCGCCTATCACATGGAGCGCGGCAGTCATCGGACCAAAGTGATCATTCCGGATTCGGCTCACGGCACTAATCCGGCGTCGGTCGCCTCGATCGGCTTCACGACCATTGAAGTCAAATCCAACGAACAGGGGATCATCTCACCTGAGGCCATCAAAGCCGTGATGTCCGACGATGTCGCCGGTGTGATGATGACCAACCCCAACACCCTGGGGCTGTTTGAGCGAAATGTCAAAGAGATCGCGGATATCGTCCATGCCGGCGGCGGCTTGATGTACATGGATGGCGCCAACCTGAACGCCATCATGGGGATCTTCCGTCCCGCCGACACCGGATTTGACATCATGCATTTCAATCTGCACAAGACCTTCTCTACGCCGCATGGCGGTGGAGGGCCGGGCGCGGGCGCGGTTGGTGTGCGCGCCGACCTCGAGAAATATCTCCCACTGCCGGTGCTCGAACGCGAGCCGCACCAGCGGAAGTTGTTCTTCAACTATGACCGTCCGCATTCCATCGGGCGGCTGCATTCGTTCTTCGGGAACTTCGCGAATATCGTCCGCGCCTACGCGTATATCAAATCGAACGGCGGCGATGGATTGCGGCTGGCTTCCGAGAACGCGGTGCTCAACGCCAACTATCTGAAAGAGCAGCTGAAGAAGGATTACGACCTTCCGTTTGACACCCACTGCATGCATGAGTTTGTGCTGTCCGGGAATCGCCAGAAGAAGCTCGGCGTGAAAACGTCGGACATCTCCAAGCGGATCCTTGATTTCGGCATGCACGCGCCGACCAATTATTTCCCGCTGATCGTGCCTGAAGCGATGATGATCGAGCCGACCGAATCGGAAAGCAAAGAGACGCTTGACCGCTTCGCCGAAGTGATGCATCAGATCGCGCGTGAGGCGGAGACGACCCCTGAAGTGGTCACCTCCGCGCCGACCACCACGCCGGTGCGCCGGCTGGATGAATCGTACGCGGCGCGTACGTTGGATGTGAATTATCAGGGGTGAGACCGCAGACAAAAGCCTTGCGCTTTCAAGCCGATGCTCCTAATTAGGGCATCGGCTTTTTGATTATGATCAGACTTGACCATCTCACCTATGATTACGATTCCGGCAAGCGCGCGCTGGACGATGTTTCGCTTGCCATTTCCGACGGCGAACGGATCGCGGTCATGGGCGCCAACGGCTCCGGCAAATCGACCCTGGCGCGCATTATCGCCGGCTTGATAACGCCGACTCGCGGCGCGCTGAAACTGAACAGATCCGCCGGAACTCCCCCAAAGATCGGTATCCTGTTTCAGGACCCGGACAACCAGATGGTCGCGTCGGTACTGGAGAATGAGATCGCGTTCGCCCTGGAGAATCAGGCGATGCCGATGACCGCGATGGAGCCGTTGGTGCTTGAGACGCTCACACGGTTCGGTATCGAGCATCTCCGAGCGCGTCTGACCACTGAATTATCCGGCGGCGAAAAACAACGAGTGGCGCTCGCCTCGGTCATGATCTCTTCACCCGATATCCTGATCCTCGATGAACCGGACTCGTTCTTGGACGACAACGGCAAAGCGATGCTGGGGCGAGAGCTTGAGCGGTTGCACGATGAACAACCGTCGTTGATCGAGATCCGCATCACGCAGTATCCGGAAGTCGCCAGGGGATACCCGCGGCTGGTCGTTTTTGCTGAAGGACGTGTCGTGGCTGACCATGAACCGACACGCGTTTTCGCGAATGTCGATTTCTGCGACAAAGCGGGCTTGTCGTATCGCGTTCCAGAACTTCCCGAATCGTCGAAGCGGTTGCTCGCGGTGAGACGTCCGGCCTCAAGCGGTCCGCGGAGTCTGGAGATGAAATCGGTCACGTTCGAATACCTCGAGGATAAACTGGTGATCGATGATATCGACCTGATCTGGAATCGAGGGGAAACGATCGGCATTAGCGGCGAATCAGGCTCCGGCAAAACAACCCTGGGGCTTTTGCTCTCCGGGCTCCTCACGCCGACCCGTGGCGAACTGTTGTTTTACGATGCGGAGAATCGTCTGCTTGGAATGACTGTCCGACCAGGCTGGGTGGTCGGCGCGTTCCAGCAACCGGAGCGGCAGTTCTTTTTGCCGACCTGTCGCGAAGAGATAGCTTTTGGTCCGAAGAACTTCGGTCAGAAGCTATCGGACGATCAGATATCCTCCTACCTGGAGCTGGTTGGGCTGAATCCGCACGAGTTCCTGTTGCGGGATCCGTTTTCGCTGTCGATGGGGGAGAAGCGCCGCCTCGCGTTCGCGGCGATCCTTTCGCTGGGGCCATCGTTTATTCTTTTCGACGAACCGACCTGCGGACTCGACCCGGAAGGAGTCGGCCGCTTTGTCAGCCTCACTCGCGCGCTCAAGCAGGCTGGTTTGGGTCAGGCGATCATCAGCCATGACCAACCGCTCCTCAAAGCGACCAGCGACCGGATCCTCTCACTCGACGATCGTAAAGATCTCGCGCCTGCCTGAGTCAACCAACTCAGTGAACTTCAAATACCACTTTCGCACGTCATCGGACATGCCGGTATTCGCGTGGCCGGACTCAAACTCGGCCAGGCTGGCGAATTCGCTCTCCAGCACTAATGTATAGTACGGACCGGTCAGGTCGGTCATGATACGCCCGGGGTTGTGGCCGGTGGCCTGCATCAGCTTTTTGCCTTCTTTCCAAAGCGCCAACGCGTCGCGCGCCTTGCCGAACTTGAGTTGGAAGATGTCTCGCACCAGGATCATACTGACTCCGATCTGTTAGGGAATGTTGCTCAAAGCAATACAATCTGGACGAAATTTGTCAATGATTTGTTTGGGGGCCGACATCTCATTCTCCCTGCCATTTTGACAGGAGGGTTATCAGCGGCTTGACAGGTTATTTCTCCGTGGCTATACTGATTCACTCATGGAACCGAAGTCAATCCTTAAGTTCATAGCGTCCAAAGCGGACCGCCCCATGAAAATGAAGGAGCTGGCCCGGGCGCTGGCTATCCCGCAAGACGAATACGCCAAGTTCCGCAAGACGGTTAAAGCCTTACTTGAGTCAGGTCAGTTGGTCCAGCTCAAGCGGAG
>JAMPYH010000187.1 GCA_023700785.1 Candidatus Zixiibacteriota bacterium | reverse complement strand
CTTTGATCCAAGAATGCCCTTGCCGAAACATTGGAATCGCTTATCTTGTAAGAAGATACTTGCCATCGGCCATCCGCATTCCTCACATGGTCCGCTGGAGCTATACCAGATGAGGCGCACGAAGTCTATCGCCACCAAGGAGTTTTCATGCTTCGGATGTTTGCTGTTGGGGTAATCGCCGCTGCTCTATCGGTCTCCGCTACAGCGGCCGACAAGGTCCCGGTCTCCAAGATCGTTGTCGATCAGATCTCAAAATCACAGTTTAATGATCTCATCAGTCTGGGGCTGGATATTATCGAGGCGGAAGGGGATCGATTGGAGATCCTCGCTCGGCCGGCTGACCGCCAGAAGCTCGAGTATCTCGGGATCCCTTATCAGGTCGAGCAGGAAGATCTGGAAACATTCTACGCCCAGCGCGCGGCGGAACCCTTCGGCGGATTCCGGACCTACACGGAGATCCTGCAGTATCTTGATTCACTCTCGACGGCTCACCCAAATATAATGACTGCCCGATACGCGGTAGATACTTCGGTTGAGGGGAGATCGATCTACGTGGTAAAGGTCTCGGACAATCCGAACATAGACGAGGACGAGCCAGAAGTTTTCTACAATAGTTTGATCCATGCGCGTGAACCTGCCGGCGCGGCGGCGTTATTGAATGTGCTGCGCCACCTGGTGACCGAATACGGCATCGACACTGAAGCGACGGAGATCGTCGACGGACGCGAACTCTACTTTATGCCGGTGGTCAATCCAGATGGCTACCTGTGGAACGAAGATACAAATCCCGATGGCGGCGGGTTGTGGCGCAAGAACCGCCGGATCAACGCGGGGAACAGCATCGGGGTCGATTTAAACCGCAATTTCGATTTTAAGTGGGGATATGATGATATCGGGTCCTCGTCGTCGTCGTCAAGCGACGTTTACCGCGGAGCGGCGCCATTCTCGGAGCCGGAAACTCAGGCGATAAGAGACTTTGTTGTCTCACGCAATTTCTCCGTCTGTAACAATATCCACACTTACTCGGATCTCTTTCTTTGGCCGTATGGATACGACCGGATATTCTCGCACCAGGAGGATTTCTTTTCAGTGCTGGGAGATTCTCTGTCGCAGTTTAACGGCTATACCGCCGAAGTAAGCTGGACATTGTACCCGACCAACGGCGCCGCCGACGATTGGATGTGGGGAGATACGATCTCCAAGCCGCGGTTGGTCTCCATCACTTCCGAGATCGGCGGCAATACGGACGGCTTCTGGCCGTTACCGGCCAATATCCCGCAGCTCGAGGCGGAGAACCTCGGGCCGAACCTCTTTCTCGCGAAGATCGCTGATAATCCTTACGTGCTGGCGCCGCCGGAGAAGTCTCTGGTGACAGTGCCTGACTCGGTGGGACAGACATTTACTGTAGAGTGGGCAAATACAGATCTGGTAAATCCGCCGGTGCGTTACGCGCTGTATGAATTGACCAACAAACAGACGGTCACCGATATCGCGGAATCCAACGAAGGGTACTGGTCAACCGCGAGAATGGCTCTCTCCAGCACCCGGAAACATAGTGGATCGTTCTCGTGGAAAACGCAGAATGCCAACCGGGCAAATCATTGGCTGCTCTCACAGACGCCCTATACAGTGAAGCCCGGCGATTCGCTCGTCTTCTGGGTCTGGTACAGCCTTGAGTTGGACTACGATTATTTCTACGCCCAGATCTCTGTCGATGGTGGGTTCGATTTCATCAATCTCGCCAACAATCTGACCACCAATAGTGATCCTAATAATCTCAATGTCGGCAACGGCATCACCGGTTCATCCGGCGCCTGGGTGCGGGCGGCGTTTGCTCTCTCTCCCTATGTCGGCAAGGAAGTATTTATCCGGCTGACGACATTCACCGATTCCTTTTCGCTCAACGAGGGAGTCTATATCGATGATATCGAGAATGTCGATATGTTTGGCTCGGAGACGCTGATCGACGCGTCGGTAGCTGACACATTCTATACATTTGCGAACCACGCGCCGGGAGATCATTGGTACCGTGTGACCGGGGCCGACGCTCAGGATCAGGTGAGCCGAATGTCAGCCGCGGTGCAAACGACGGTGTATCAGGGGTGGTTACTCGGCGATTGGAACAATGATCTGAGTATTGATATCTCCGACCTCAGCATGATGATCGCCTATCTGGTGGCGGGAGGCGCGGGGCCGGATCCCTTGGCCAGCGGCAACCTCAACTGCTCCGGCATGATTGATATCAGCGACCTGACATTGATGATCGCCTATCTGACCGGACAGATATCACAGCCGACCTGTCCGTAGGGGAGAGGTTGTCCACAATTCATGCCGGATCCCTGGTTGGGTCCGGCGTTTTTTTTGGGCAGATATACGATTGAACAAGCCAGTTGACAACCCGTCTCTTGGTAACGTATCTTTGACGCTTGTTTGCGCGGAGATCATGTTCCGTGATACTGTACGCGAATAGTATTGATTAGCATAGCTTTCGAGGATGATGCAATGAAACGAACTTTCTGGATTCTCGTGATCGCCTCCCTGGTGGCGTTGCCGCTCGGCCTGATGGCTCAGGATGAAGCGGAGGAAGAGCGGGATCTGCTTGAACTGAATCTGTACGGCGGATTATCTGTACCGGCCGGCGGGATCAAGGATTTCAGCGATACCCTGGGCACAAAGACCGGCCTCGGCGGCGGGTTTGATTTTGGCGTCTTCATCAAGCAGAATATCACCCTGGGGCTGGGCTTCAGCTATACCACCTTCGATATCGATAATGACAATCCGGTGGTTTCACAGAAGCACCAGTTGTTCAGCCCGAATGTTTTCATCCGCTACTATTTCCACGGCAACAGCGACCTTGTACCTTATGTACATGGTCGGGTCGGGCTGGATTTCCCGAAGTTTTCGACTGAAGTACTCGACAATGGCACACGCAAATTCCGTGAACTGGCATACAGCCCGTCACTGGCCGCGGGAGTCGGCGCCGGTGTCTTCCTCTACACTTCTGATTACTCTGGATTCTTCCTTGAGGCTGACTACCGCCAGGCGTTCGCGGATGGCGCCGAAAAGGAGTACAAAGGAATTGATTACATATTTGGCGAGAACTACGGTTTGATGGATATCCGCGCGGGGATCCATATCCTGTTCGGTTCCGACGAGTGACCGCCGAGCATTGATTTTTTGACCCGCTCATGTCTCATGGGCGGGTTTTTTTCTGTTTGATGGCGGCGTCCGATCAGCGTAGCTTGGACCTATGAAACGAACCAAACTGCTGGTGGTGGATGACGAAACCCAACAACGCGACCTGTTGAGCGGGTTTCTCAGCAAACGGAACTTTGATGTTACCGATGCCTCCAGCGGCGAAGAAGCGCTCCAGAAATATCCTGCGGTTTTCAGCCCGATAGCGATCATCGACATGAAAATGCCCGGCATCGGCGGGATCGAGCTGCTGGGGAAGCTAAGAGAACTTAATCCTTTTGTGCAGGTGATCGTGCTGACCGCGTTTGGCTCGGTCGAGACAGCGGTCGCCGCGATGCGGGCCGGCGCGTATGACTATCTCACCAAACCGGTCGAGGATCTGGAAGAGTTACTGGTCAAACTGGAAAAGGCCGCCGCGCAGAACCAGTTGATCGTCGATCACACGGTAATGAGCGAGCGGATCGCCGAAGCATTCCCCAATTCCGACTTGCTCGGGGATTCACCGGGGATCAGGAGAGTCCGCGAGCTGATATAGTTGGTCGCGCCGCGCGACGCCACGGTGCTTGTGACCGGAGCATCCGGTACCGGCAAAGAACTTGTAGCGCGGGCAATTCACGCTCTCTCCGGCAGGGCGGAGAAACGGCTGGTGGCGATCAACTGCGCCGCGTTCCCGGAAACTCTGCTTGAGGCGGAGCTGTTTGGCTACGAGCGTGGCGCGTTCACCGGCGCTGACAAAGCCAAGCAGGGGAGAATGGAACTCGCCGATGGCGGTACGCTTTTTCTCGACGAGATCGGCGAGATGCCGCTGACGATGCAGGTCAAACTCCTGCGAGTCCTTGAAGATCACAAGATCCAGCGACTGGGGGCAGTGAAAGAGATTACCCTGGATCTTCGACTGATCGCGGCGACCAACCGTGACCTGGAAGAAATGATCAAGCTGGGGAGATTCCGGGAGGATCTCTATTACCGCTTGAATGTCGTGCGTATCGCGATCCCGCCGCTGCGCGAACGAGCCGGCGATGTCTTGGTGCTGGCCAAGACGTTTCTTGAGCGGTCATCGCGAAAACTCGGCAAGGAAGTGCTGTCGCTTTCACCGGAGGCGGCATCCTTGCTGACCGCGTATGACTGGCCGGGAAATGTACGAGAACTCGAGAATATCATCGAACGAGCGGTGGTACTGAGCAACGGTTCTACTATTACCGCTTCCGAGCTGACAGGAATTACCCCGTCCGGCTCCGCAGCCCCCCTGCCGTCAAAGTTGACCTTGGCCGAGATGGAGCAACAGCATATCCGGCAGGCGCTCGACCGGCATGACTGGAATATCGGCCAGACCGCCGACGCCCTCGGCATTCATCGGAATACTCTCCACAACAAGATCAAAGAGTACAATCTCACCCGCTGACGCCTGCCCTGTTTTTGTGAAATTAGGACAGCACCCAAGCGTGTGGTGCACAAAAATTGTGCGCACTATCCAGTGAGTCATTCTCTTTATTGTGGTATCATGTTGTCTGACAACGCGTTCCTATGTTTGGCATGGCTATTGATACATAACTGGTCAAAGGAAAGGACTAAATGGAGCCTACCATGCGAAAACTGCTCGTTCTGATACCTCTGGTTGCTGCCGCCCTGTTCGCGGCAGGTTGTGAAGACGACAACAACGTCCTGGTCAACCGTGAACCGGCGGCCCCTCAGGGAGTCTATACCGTGACCGGTGATGGTCAGGTGACCGTCTGGTGGAACGGCCCGTATGAACGGAATATCGTTGAATACGGCGTTTATCGTTCGCTGGAATCGACCACCGGCTATACCGAGATCGCTCGCGTTGACGCCGTGGATAATCCCAATCTCGACCTGCTGATCTATTCGTACGTTGATGACAATGTCATTAACGGTCAGACCTATTATTACGCGGTCCGCTCGATCAGCTCGGGCGGCTACCAGTCTGATCTGTCGGCGGAAGACGCGTATGATACGCCGCGTCCCGATGGTTCAGTGACGCTGTTTCCGATGCAGATAGACTCGACTCTGGCCGGATTCAATTTTGAAGCCGCGGCCCGGGTGAATTACAGCAGCGCGCTGGCGGATATCTTCATCGATATCTTTGACGGCATCGTTTATATCAACGCCGCGAATATCAATACGGATATTCAGGATATGGGCTACACCGAGACGTTTGACGACATCTCATTGGCTCCGGAGTTTGGCTGGTCGGAGCTTGGGTATCTCGAAGTGATCACCGGCCATACCTATATCGTCTGGACCGCGGACAATCACTACGCCAAAGTGCGTGTCCAGGCGATCAACCCGTCCGGCTCGATCGTCCTGCAGTGGGGCTATCAGACCGCGACCGGCAATCCAGAATTGATCGCGCCGCTCGACCTTGAACGTCCGGCGCATGGTGATAACTACTTAAAGAAGCAGTCAACCTCGACTCGCAACGCCGAATAGTAAAGGATGGTATATATGTGGCGAAAGAGTGTGACCTCCCTGATCGTTGTGCTG
>JAMPYH010000186.1 GCA_023700785.1 Candidatus Zixiibacteriota bacterium | reverse complement strand
TACTTACTCAACAACACGTCCCGAGAAATCTTATCTCAAGCGATTCTCTCTGTAGCTTTGCTTCGAAAGAATGATCCTTAGACAAGAGCTTTCCGGCGACGGCGCGATAGTGCGCAAAGAATAGCTCAGATTGACCTGGCGTCGGCCGCGAGCCGGACCGGGCAAAGAAGCAAAACTCTGGAGAGTAGAATGAACATCTACGTAGGTAACATCCCTCACGCAGCGTCGGAATCCGACCTTCGCACCGCCTTCGAGGCGTTCGGTGAAGTGTCCCGCGCGAACATCGTAAAAGATCGCGACACTGGTCAGCCGCGCGGATTTGGTTTCGTTGAGATGCCGAATCAGGCGGAAGCTCAGGCCGCGATGAACGGTTTGAACGGTCAGGAAATGATGGGCCGTACGTTGACCGTCAACGAGGCTCGCCCGAAGACCGAGAATCGTGGCGGCGGCGGCGGTGGACGCAGCGGCGGCGACCGTGGACGTCGTGGCGGCGGCGGCGGTTACAACCGCTCCTGGTAAGCTTACCTTATTGAATAAAAGAAGAGCCTGTTTCGACAGGCTCTTTTTAATTTGGGGGAGATTCAATCAACGCGTGCAATTCGCGGCGGGGCTACTGCGCCGACGCGGCGCCGGTCCGAAGGTCTATCCATTCGCGCGCCGCCTCCTGGCTCCGGAATATCTTGATCCGTATATCGCTGTCGAACGCGTTATGCAGGGTCACCAGCAGTTTGGCGCTGGCCATTGATTTTCCTTCCGGTATCACCACCGCCCAGGAGCATTTGCCGACCTTTTCTTTGAGCGAGCCGATAAAGCGTCTGAGCCGATCCAGGTCGGCCAGCGACCAATCGCCCGACGCGTCGACATACTCGGTCACCGCGTTCATGCCGGGCCGGTAGGCTGGATCTTTGAGGATCTCGCTCATTGCCGCGATCGATTCTTCGGCCGAGGTCCGTCCTGAAAAGACAACTGTGACGAGCATACGCTCGGTATCTATAAGATATCTGTAGCTCATGGGTGACATTGGCCCGGACTCCATGAACCAGTATCCGATATAAGCGGCGAACTGGCAAGTTTAAACTGGGCTGGTGCCGAGGTTGGTCCCGGGACCGGTCCCAAAAATAGGTATTGACTAAGTCGCTTTCTGCCGACATCTTATAACGGTAACTAAACGTCCCTTATTGGCTGTTTCTCAAGTGATTCTCTCAGCAGCAGTGTCTCAGAAGCTCAAATCCTTGACATGAACGGTGATCTGGTGGCGGTCTGCGCAATGGTGCGCTTGAATCTGATATTTCGCTATGCAGCGGAATGAGATGGAGTATCTAATGAATATCTATGTGGGAAACCTCTCGTACAAGACGCAAGAGGAAGAATTGCGGACCGCCTTCGAGCGGTTCGGTGAAGTATCGCGGGTCAACATTCTGAGCGACCGGGATACCGGTCAGCCGCGCGGTTTTGGGTTTGTCGAAATGCCCAATCGCGAGCAAGCCCAGGCTGCCATCGATGGTCTAAATGGGACCGAACTGAACGGTCGCGCCCTGACAGTCAACGAGGCGCGTCCACGCACTGAAAACCGCGCCGGCGGTGGCGGCGGTGGCCGCGGCTTTGGCGGCGGCGGCGGTCGTGGCGGCGGCGGTGGTCGTCGCGGCGGCGGTGGCGGTGGCTATAACCGTTCCTGGTAATTCGACCGATCTGAACTAATGAGACACGAGATCGCCGAGTGGTATCACTCGGCGATTTTATTTTGAGGGAGATTGTCGATTCCGGCTACAACTGCCAGCGCAAGCCAACCGACGGCAGGATCCCCGCGTCATAGACATAGCCTGACGGCGAACTGACGATCGGATTATACCGATTGGTGGCGTTGGTCACCGCGAAGCTCAAGGTCGCCGCTCCAAGATTGAAAGTCGCGTACAGATTGAGCGCCCCGTTCGGCTCAAATCTCAACGAGTTCTCCTGTTGGAGCATCGATCGATAATACGTCGCCGTGTAATTCGACTGCTCGCTGTAATAGAGCATCTGCCTCGACGGCGAATACGGATAGCCGCTCCGCAGCGTCATCTCAGACCCGATGGTGATCTTCCGGCTCAGCGTGTACTCGAACCGGGTACGCACTCGATGTTTCGCGCTGGATTCGTACGGATAGGTAACGCCATGGTCAGTTCTATTCGCGTCGGTGAAGCCGTATGACCCATAGAAGCTGAGCCGCGGCGAGATGAACTTCGGCAATTCAAGTTCCAGCGAACCACCGACAAATCTTGCGGTCCCTTCCGATCGCATCCGCAAAAATGCCGGATTGAGCGAGCTTCCGACCATCGGCATCGCGAAATCAGGGGAGATCACCGGCAGATCGCTGATCTCCTTATGAAACAGGCTTAGCGTCGCAGGACCGTAGCGGTAATCGAGCGCCAGTAATTTGGTCTCGATCGGCCGCAGGTCGCGCGCGTCGTTCCGGATCATCACCTGGTACGGTTCCAGAATATTGGTGACCGGATCCTCCGCGAACCCGCCATAGAAGAGAGTCGCGCTGCCTCGCTCGCCGGTTTTCAGGCTCACCATCATCCGACCGAGCAGAGCGTCGCCGGCAAGATGCCCGAATGATTCCGCGCGTAGGCCGGCAGTGATCGAAAGTCGGCCGATATCGCGCCCCAGCGACAGATAGTGGGAGACCGTCTGCTGGGTCAACGTGCCGGAGAAGTCTCCATACAGTTCATTCATGGCTCGCTGATAGATGAACGGATTATCGCTGGTATTGAACGGCGGCAGCATGTTCCAGTTTTGTTGGCGCACTGTTGCCTCGCGGTCGGGTCGGTATTCGATGCTGCTGCCGAGCTTAACCCGCGTCGCGCCGATCTCAGCTTCAATCCCCGCCTGCCCAAGCCAACTGGTCGAACGGTCGCTCAGATCGATCTGCACCGCGCCGCTTTTGCTGTCGGCCGCTGGCGCCGCGTTGTAACTTCGCCGCTCGTCGCGAACCGCGACAGTCCCCGTCAAAAGCGCGCTGCCATAGAGCCCGATCGCCCGCAAGCCGACAAAATGCTCCCGCGCGCGCTGGTAAGTCTGCACCGACGAAGTAGCCGCTGATGTTCCCGCCGTGTTGAATGAGAGGTAATCGCTCACATGGTACTGATCCAGCCCAAGCCGCCAGCGATTTGATAGCTTGAGGCCGGTTGACAGGAAAACATCGCCGAAGCTGGTCGGCGGAATGGTCGCGCGTTCGCTCTGGATATCCAGGCTGTTGGCCAACTGATCAAGTATCGACTTGCGGGCCGCGCCGATGACATACCCCCGGGCGCCGCTCTTGCGCATAGTGCCGGTGAACTCAAGCGTAGAAAGATTCAGTTCAGTGGAGGATCGTTCGTCAAACGATGAACTGGTCCTGAAGTCGATCACCGACGGTTGGCCGAACGACGCGTCGGTCCCCTGCGGCGAGAACTCGATCCGATCGACGATCGTCGCCGGTACGACTGAAAACATCCCAAAGTGGTTCGGGTCGGTCCCGATCGGGATGCCGTTCAAATGATAGACCGGGCTGGTGCCGTTGATCCGGATCTGCGATGAATGCGCGGAGCCTATTTTGGCGATCTGCGGGGATTGCACCGCTTCGGTTGGATTGGTCACCACCAACGAATGAGATGACAGCGCGATCACTTTGCTCGACGGCACGGTGATCTTCATCCGCCGCTGATCCGGCGATGGCGTGACCGTAATCGGGGAGACTTCGACCGTCGATGCCGCGCAGTGTATCGTCAGCGGTTTATCTAATTGTTCACTTGATAACTTTGATCGGTATTCGGCGAATCCAACCGATGTGATCTTCAACTCCAGATCCTCAGCCGGAAGCTGTATCGTGATGCTGAACCGACCCGCCAGATCGCTGGTGGTGCCGGCAACCGGAAGATCAAAGCGAGAGATCATTATCGACGCGCCGATTATTGGCTCGCTGTTTTGGTCAAGAACTGTGCCCTGGATCCGGGCAGACGAAGGAGTAGTCAACGCGTTGGAAAACGCGGTGGCAGCCAGCAGGCTGAAAAGAGATCCTATGAGCAGGCCATGGTACTTCAAAGCAGGGTACTCCTGGCGGTAGCTCGTTCAAATGGCGTGCCGTTATTCGATCAATCGGACGCACCGCTATCCTATTATATAGCAATGCCTTGCCTAACGCAACAGAAATGGGATCGGACGCCCAAATGCATCCTTCTATGCAAGAGGACGACAATCCTCTCCGGGCGTGCAGATATTTCCATTGGCCATTTGCGGCGGGCCGTCAACCCGCCTATCTTGACCGGACTTTTTTAACGGGCTTTGATTTTGATGCTCTACCTTGGCGAACTGGCAGCTCTCTTAACCGCTTTCCTCTGGTCGTTCACCGCGATCTTTTTCTCCGAGGCCGGCAAGCTGATCGGTTCATTTCAGGTCAACAAGATCCGTCTCGTCTTCGCCGCGTTGATATATATGCTGGTGATGACCATCTCCACCGGCGTTCCCTGGCCGACGCATGTCAATCTCCACCAGTTCTACTGGCTCGCGATCTCCGGCCTGGTCGGGCTGGTCTTTGGCGACGGTTGCGGCTTCAAATCGCTGGTGATGATCGGCCCTCGCCTGGCGACCCTGATCATGGCCTCAACGCCGATCATGACCACCGTGATCGCCTGGTTTTTCCTGGGAGAAAAACTGCGACCGCTCGATCTGGCGGGGATCGCGGTGACCATCACCGGCATTGCCTGGGTTGTGTCCGATCGTCAGTACGCCAACAACGGCCTCAAAGAAGACCATCCCGATGCCGGCACGCTAACGATGGGGATCCTGTTGGCGCTGGGCGCGTCGCTGGGTCAGGCGACCGGTCTGGTTTTGTCCAAGCAGGGGATGCTTCATGCCGGCGCGACAGTCCCGCCGCTTGAGGCGTCATTTACCCGTATCGCCGCAGCGATACCGTTTATCTGGGGATTGTCCGCGTTTCGTGGAAAGATCTCTGAATCGCTGGTGGCCATGAAGAACGGCCGGGCCGTCGCGTTCAGTTTTGCCGGCGCGACAGTTGGACCGTTTCTGGGTGTCTGGATGTCGCTGGTCGCCGTCTCCAGGATCGAAGCCGGAATCGCCGCCACGCTGATGGCGACCACGCCGGTGCTGATCATCCCGGCGGTGATGCTATATTACAAAGAAAAGGTGTCTATCCGCGCGACCTTCGGCGCGGTGATCGCCGTGATCGGCGTAGCGATGTTGTTCCTCTGATGAAACTGCTGGATCCAGACAGACTCGGCGAGTTTCTCGCCCGCGATTACGCAGGAGAAGAACCGATCTCCGGGCGGCTGGTCGGCGTTGACCGTAAAGTTGATTCCGGCTACTACGACATTCTCCGTTTCTTCGGCGACCGTCCACTCGATCCATCGGCGATCAAACTGCGTTATCTTTCCGAACCGTTTCAATTGCGGGATGAACTCATCGCGCGTTATGCGGTTGAGATCGCCGCGAAACTCCGCGCCGACCGCCGCCTCTACGATGGCCCGCCGGTGACGCGACTCGAACAGATCGATCTCCGCTCCGACCCGCCGACCGCCACTCTGCAGTCGGCTTCGTACGCCGAGCAGGCCGGCAGTTCGTTCGCGATGGATCATCCCCATCCGCTTTTCGAGCAATATGGCGGGACCCTGCGCGATTACTATATCAAAGAATATGGACTTTCGCGTTTCACCCATAATCCACTCTGCG
>JAMPYH010000185.1 GCA_023700785.1 Candidatus Zixiibacteriota bacterium | reverse complement strand
TTATATCACCGGTCGTTTCGGATGAGGAATCAGAGGTAACCGATGTCGATGCATTTACGTCGTGAGGTGGAGAAGCTGAAAAAGCAGCTGCTCAATCTGTCCGCGGTGGTGGAAGATTCGGTCCAGAAGGCGGTCAAGTCGATCTCCGAGCGGGATGACCGGCTGGCCAAACTGGTGATCGACCGTGATTCCGAGATCGACCAGATGGAAGTTGATGTCGAGGAAGATTGCCTCAAGATCCTCGCGCTGCACCAGCCGGTGGCGATCGATCTTCGATTTATCATCGCGGTTCTCAAGATCAACAACGATCTCGAGCGGATCGGTGATCTGGCGGTCAATATCGCCGAGCGCGGGGTCTATCTCGCCAATCGCGAGCGGGTCGAAGTTCCGTTCGATTTCCCGAAGATGTCCGCGCTGACGCAGTCGATGCTTCATCGGAGCCTGGACGCGCTGGTCAATCTCGATCCGGCGCTGGCCAACGCGGTCTGCGCCGCGGATGATGAGCTTGACGCCATCAATCGCGAGATGTACAGCCGCGTGAAGGACGGGATCAAGAAGGACGCCGGGCAGATCGACAGTTTGATCAATATGCTGGCGATCTCGCGTCAACTTGAGCGGATCGGCGACCATGCGACCAATATCGCGCAGGATGTCCTGTACATGATCAATGGTCAGATCGTCCGACACCGCGGCGCGGAAAACCATCTGTCATCCCCTAAAGAAACCCTTGCCTGATCAGTCGATTTTCCGTTAGTTCTCCTATAAGTCTCTGGACCCCTGTCGCATACCGCGGCAGGTACGCTCTTTTATAACGCCCACGGTCAGATATCTTCGGCGATCGCGGACAGATGCCGCCGGGAAACCGCGCGGTCGGTCTGTACGTTAAGCAGATACTGCAGGAAAGGCGACCAAATGGAAAAGACAACTCTGGTAGTCAAGGGACATCAGCTCGAACAACTTTACGGGCAACTTCTGGACGCGATCGGGGAAGACCGGGATCGGGAGGGGATTCGCGCCACTCCCCGACGCGCCGCGCGCGCTCTCCAATATCTCACCCAGGGATACCATCAGGATCTCGACGAAGTGATCAACAACGCGCTCTTTGAATCGGATATCCAGGAGATGGTGATAGTCAAGGATATCGAGCTCTACTCGATGTGCGAACATCATCTGCTTCCGTTCATCGGCAAAGCGCATGTCGCCTACATGCCGCAGGGACGGGTGCTCGGTCTGTCCAAGGTCGCCCGGGTGGTGGATGTCTTCGCGCGGCGATTGCAGATACAAGAACAGTTGACCAAGCAGATAGCCGATACCATCATGAAATATACCGAGGCGGCCGGGGTAGGCGTGGTGATCGAGGCACAGCATCTCTGCATGATGATGCGTGGCGTGGAGAAACAGAACTCGGTGATGAAAACATCCTGCCTGCTCGGTACTTTCCGCGACAACCCGCAGACCCGCGCGGAGTTCCTCTCGTTGCTGAAATAGTCAGGGATCCGGGCAAACAGCATGTACCTGACTCTCAGCAAACGATTCGAGTTCGCGGCGTCGGCGCGGATGCAGAATCCGGACTGGTCGCCGGAGGAGAACGGCGCGTATTACGGCGCCGCCGCCGGACACCAGTACGGTATCGGCAACAATTACACCGCCTACTTTATCTTTCATGGTCCGGTGGATCCCGCGACCGGCATGATGATCAATGTGTCGGTCATCAAGGAACGGGTCGGGGCGATTCTCAATCAGCGCTGGGATCACAAGTTTCTTAATGTCGATACGCTTCCCTTCAATCGCGTCCCGCCGACGCCTGAAAACATCGCGCGTATCCTCCTGCTGGAAACGCAGGCGGCGTTTGACGACTCGTCCGCCAAACCGGTCGCGGTGCATCTTGAGGTAACGCCGCTTACATCGGCGACCGCGTACCTGGATGGGACGTTCGAGCGGAGTTTTTGGATAGAGTTCTCCGCGGCGCGACGAACCTGCTCACCGCATCTTTCCGATGACGAGAATGAGCAATTATTCGGCGTGGCCTCTTCGAAAATGGGACATGGGCACAACTATCGTTTGCGAGCGACCGTGACCGGCAGAGTTGACCCGGATCGAGGGCTCTTGGTCCCTTACCAGGAGCGATGTTCCGCGTTAAATGACCTTCGCGCCATGCTTGATCATAAAAATCTGAATGAAGAGGTCGCCGAGCTCAAGGGCTGGCCTATCACGACAGAGTCGCTGGCGCACTTTTGCTATGAGCACTTATCCAATCGTCTGCCGATGGTTCGCGTTCGGTTGTTCGAGACAAGCTGGTTTTTCGCGGAATATGATCGTGACAGCCGGACTCGGGCAGGAGTCTTGCGCGAGTTTCATGCCTCGCATCGACTACATGATCCAAAACTTACCGACGAGGCGAACAGGGCGCTGTACGGCAAGTGCAACAATCCGTCGGGACACGGCCATCGATATCGTGTCGAGGCGACCGTTGACGGCGAGTTTGACAAGCGGAGCGGCGTGCTCGCCGATCTGAACTGGCTGTATGAGTCGGTCGGCAATACGCTGGAGCCCTGGGGGTTTAAGCATCTTGACGCCGAAATTGACGATTTCAGGGAGCGAACTTCGACCGGTGAGAATATCGTCTCCATACTCTGGCCGAAACTCGATGCCGCGCTGGCCGGGCGGCTCTATCGGTTGCGCCTCTGGGAGACAGAGAATAATCGCTTTACGCTGAGGAAAGATATCTGATGCAACGCGTATTGATCACGGGCGCGAGCCGCGGCATTGGCCGGGCAATTGCGGAGATACTGGCGACGCCGCAAACTCTCCTGCTTCTCCATGGTCGCGACCAACAAGCGCTCGAGGAGACGGCAGCGGCATGCAAACAGGCCGGCGCGAAAGCAGAACTGCTGATATGCGACCTCAGCAAGCCGGCGCTGGTTGAGAGGATGATCGATCAGATCAGCACGTCTCCACTCGATGTCTTTGTCAATAACGCGGGAGTCGGCATGGTCAACCCGCTTGAGCAGATGACCAGGGAAGAATGGGATCTGACGGTCGCGGTTAATATCACCGCGCCGTTTTTGCTCTACCGGGGGTTAGTGCCGACAATGCCGAGCGGTTCCAGTGTGGTGAATATTTTGTCCGGAGCCGCGAAATCAGGTATTCCGGGGTGGTCGAGCTACTGCATGAGCAAGTTCGCGATGGATGGATTTGCCAAGGCTGTCAGGGAGGAATTACGCGCCAAAGGAGTTCGCGTGATCAACATTTACCCTAACGCGACAGATACGGATATCTGGGAGCAAGTCCCGGGCGACTGGCCGCGGGAGAAGATGATGCGCCCGGAGTCGGTCGCGACTGCGGTCAAAGCGGCGCTTGATCAGCCGCCGAATATAGTGGTGGAGGATATTTCGTTGGGGATAATACAAGGGAGGCTCTGATCGATTCAGTCTTTGGGAAACCCGCCCAACTTCTCGTGACTCCCTTCATATCGGATCATTCTGAACTGAAAATCCTCGGTCGTACCTGTCTCGTCTCTCGCCGTAAACTCGACCATGATGGTATCTATTCCAAACGGAATATCGATTGCACCAAATCTGAGCATTCGCCGATACTCGTCCTTGAAGCTCATGCTGTCTGAAGATACTTTTTGAAGATGCAGCATTGAGTTTAGCCCTGTGGGAAGGAACGTGACCGAGATCGAATCGACCAGAGACTTTACTACCGGCGGGGTGTCGGCCGTTTGTTGAAGCATAACCGAGTATTCGGTGCGAGAGAGTCGCTGTCGGTTGTTGGTTTCATACAAGCAAACTACGCGGATCAGCCAATCCCAGCCGGCGAACTCCGCAAACTTGCCGTCAATCATCTCTTTGGGTAGAGCGTAGTAGTATTTCTTTGGGGTGATGCTTTCAAGCCGGAAGACCCGCGTGTAGAAAGTGGTGCCACACCCGAGTAAAAGCAGAAGAAAAGACAAACAGCCAATTCTGAACATACACGCCCTTCTCCCCAATAATATGGGTAGAAGAGCCTTTGTTCAAGTGGAAATCAGGTCAGCAGCAACTTCAGCCCATCTTCGATCAGAGCTTTGTTGGCCGGGTTTTCGGCGGCTTTTCGATCCAGCCATTCACGCACCAACGGCTGAAGGTCGCGGTGAAGCTCCTGTTTGACCATGATCTCGAGAATATCCAGCGATGCCAGCCAGTCTTCGCGATGCTCCTCGAGGAGGATCTTCCAGAGTTCCGGCAGAAGTTCGGTGCTGGATTTGCCGTCACGGATCTCGCGAATATGCTGATAGAGATTGTACAGCTTGCGGGTCTTCAGGTCAGGTTGGACTTTGATAGTTCGTTCACGCGGCACCAGGGCGACCTGTTCGTAAGCGTCCTTGTCGGCGGCGCCATGGAAGACTGACACGATCTTCTCCCCTACCGCCATGTCGTAGATCCCCCATTCCGGCTTAAACAGCAGTTTGTCGCCGGCTGTGACCGCGCAATCAGCGAATGACAGCAGGATCAGTTTCCCGTTGGCGCGGGTGATCTTCTCCAGCCTGCCGCTAACAGTGATCCCGCTGTCGAACGTCAGGTCGCACGCCTCTCCCTTACGGATAGAATGGGCGGCGAGATCGCTGTCCGACATCTCTTCGAGCGGCATCGTGACATTCTTCAATTTGCCGACCGGAGAGCTGAAGCCATCCTTGTGGTACTCTTTCCCCTGGCCCGGCAGTTCATGATGGTCGCACGCCAGCGCTGAAGGACCCTGAGTGCGTATATAGCTCGGCTGGTTCTCTTTTCCGGGAAGCTGCTCGACAAAAATGCCGGTGACCTGGAGTCCCGACGAATAAACCGCGGTCGAGACATTGTTGCACTCGATCGCCTTGGTTAGACCTGAGGCGCCGCCGACTGTCCAGGCCATGGTTGAGACAAACTCATCCAGTACCCGATTGAGATGCTCAAAATCCGGGGTGACAAATAGTTGCGGTTGTTTGGTGGTGATGTCAAAGGGGACATCGGCCGCGGCGAGCGAGTACGGGATCTTTTTGACTCCTTCGTCGAGGCAACTGACCGCCTCACCAATAGATGAAAGCAGTCCCGCGCCGTAGATCTTCGGTGTCTCGAGATCGCCTATCAAGCCGTATTCGACTGTCCACCAGTGCAGGCGGCTCAGGCGGGCCATCTCTGAAGGCGCGCCCAGATTGGCCTGGCGGAGTTCCACCAGCTTGCGCGCTTCCTCTACTTCATTCGGATCGGCGTTGGGCGCCTCTTTGAGGATCGAGAGATGGCGGATCGCCTCGTACAATTCGAAATCTTTGCGCGAAGACATCGCTTTCGCGCCAACTTCGCCAAAGCGCTGGAGATAGTCAGCGTACTCGCCGTCAACAATGATCGGCGCATGGCCGGCGGCTTCATGCACGATATCCGGCGCGGGGGTATATTCGATATGATTGATCTGCCGCATGTCGCACGCGATCACCAGCACACGGTGCGCCTGGTATTCCATGAACGCGGCGGGTGGAATGAACCCGTCCACCGCCACCGCTCCCCAGCCGATGCGGCCAAGGATGTCGTTCATATCCTCGATCTTGGGGATGGCGTCGAGATTGATGCCGGTATTGAGCAGCCCCTCGAAATAGATCCGGTGGGCGTTCTCTCTCAGGATATGAACAGCCTGTCGCATGATATAGCGCCAGACGGCATGGTCGATCGGGCTGTATTTGTCCCAGTTCTGGTCAACATAGAACTGCTTGAGGTGGT
>JAMPYH010000184.1 GCA_023700785.1 Candidatus Zixiibacteriota bacterium | reverse complement strand
GACACTGTTGCAACGGGTGATCAACTTCCGGGCGGATACTTCTGATGGTCTGATTTCCCTTCGCTCGGAATCCAACTAAGGAAACGAATGCTGACTGCCCTTGGCTACTATATCCAACTAACCAAACCGACCATCATGTTGCTGGTGCTCTTCACCGGCGCCACCGCGCTGGTGATGGAAGGGAGTTTCCTGCATGAGCCCGGGAAATTTCTGTTGGTGCTGCTTGGTCTTTACCTGACCGGCGGCAGCGCCAACGCGCTCAATCAGTATTTCGAGCGGGATATTGACGCCAAGATGGAACGGACCGCGCGACGCCGTCCCCTGCCGCTTCATTACCTGGGACCAAAGCAGGCGCTGATCTTCGCGATCAGTATTGGATTAATAGGCGTGCTTTTGTTTGGGTACTTTTTTAATTGGCTGACCGCCGTGATGTCGCTGGCGACTTTGCTTTTTTACGCGCTCTTCTATACGCTCTTTCTCAAGCCGCACACCTGGCACAATATCGTGATCGGCGGCGCTGCCGGGGCGATGGCGCCGGTCGGTGCCTGGGCGGCCGCAACCGGCCAAACGGCAGTAGCCCCGTGGCTTCTTTTTCTGATCATCTTCCTGTGGACCCCGCCGCATTTCTGGGCGTTGGCTCTCTACTGTAAAGAGGACTATATTAAGGCTCGTTTACCGATGCTTCCCGTGGTGAAGGGGGATGACGCTACCTTCCGCCAGATCCTCATCTATACCTATGCGCTGATTTTGGTCAGCCTGGCGCTGTTTGCGGTGGGAGCCGGCTGGCTCTACCTGGTGATCGCGCTGTTGTTGGGCGGATATTTACTGAGAAAGGCGATGGTGGCGCGTCGGCTGAAGACAGTGCCGTCGATGCGGGGGCTGTTCGGATTTTCGATCGTTTATCTGTTCGGTTTGTTTCTGGCGCTGATCGCCGACATTCTGTTTTTTCGCGCGATCTAACCGCAACGGTCCGTAACAGATACTACATAGAACCAAATTGTCCACAAATTGCGATTTTGGCGCAATTGACCGTTGACAGCGGGTGGTTTGGGCCGTTTATTCGGACCCTATATAGGTAACTGAAACGATCACGTTGATAATGAGAGAACAAACCGGGCGGCTATATCTTCTATTACCCCCGCAATCGCTTCTTGTGAAATTAGTAACAAGCATGTGACTCTATGGCGCAGATCTTCCCGAAATGGACTAACAGCCTCCCGCCACTTTTGGCGGGTGGTTTTCTGTTTCTGCTGACCGCGGTGACACTCGGCTTCTGGTATTACGGATCGCCGAAATATACTGATGTCGGCTATCGCCCGGCACAGCCTATTCCATACAGTCATAAATTACACGCCGGTGATCTCGGCATCGACTGTCGCTATTGTCATACCGGCGTCGAGCGATCATTTGAGGCGAATGTGCCGCCCACGCAGACCTGCATGAATTGCCACAAGCTGATCCTGCCGGAAAGCGAGAAGCTGCTACCAGTGCGAGAGAGTTTCGCGAGCGGCCGTCCGATCCAGTGGGTGCGTGTCAGCAAAGTTCCTGATTTCGCCTATTTCAATCACGCGCCGCATGTGCGCGCCGGTGTCGGCTGCGCGTCATGTCATGGCAATGTCGCCGATATGGAGATCGTCCAGCTTGTCGAGCCAATGAGCATGGGGTGGTGCCTTGACTGTCACCGCAACCCGGATATGCATCTTCGACCGGTCAGTGAGATCACGAATATGAAATGGATGCCGCCCGCGGACCAACAGCAGTTTGCCGCGCGGGTCAAGCAGGAGAAGGGACTCAATCCCCCCCAGGATTGCTCAGGATGTCATCGATGAACCAAAAGAAGCAGACGACCGGTTTGGCATATTGGCGCAGTCTCGATCAGTTGGAGAATACTGCCGAGTTCAAGGAATTCCTGCATCGCGAGTTCCCACAGGGGGCGTCGGAGTTCGACAACAGCTGGTCGCGCCGCAGTTTTATTACGCTGATGGGAGCATCGGTAGCGCTGGCCGGTTTGGCCGGTTGCCGCCGTCCGGTTGACAAGATCGTCCCGTATGTGACCCAGCCCGAGGAGATCACTCCGGGCGTGCCGAATTTTTACGCGACCGTCATGCCGTTCGGCCAGGCCGCGCTGGGCATGCTGGTCAAGAGCAACAATGGCCGCCCCACCAAGATCGAAGGGAATCCCGAGCATCCGTCAACTCTCGGCTCCTCGAATGTCATGATGCAGGCGGAGATCCTGAATCTGTATGATCCGGATCGTTCGCGCATTCCTACCCGGTCCGGCGCGGTCGCGAGTTGGGATGACTTTGTCGCCTTCTGGCGCGAGCGCAGCGCGTTCTTCCAGTCGAATCAAGGCGAGGGATTGGCGTTCCTGAGCGGTGAATTCCATTCACCATCGCTGTACCGTCTTGCGGAGTCGCTAAAGACAAGTTTTCCTCGCGCGACCTGGGCGGTGTACGATCCGATCAGCGACGAGAATCTATACGCCGGGGTGCGTGCCGCGACCGGCAAATCCTATCAGCCGATCTTCAATCTTGATAAAGCCGAAGTGATCGTCGCGCTTGACGCCGACTTCCTTGGTCAATCAACCGACCAGATCAGGATGTCGCGTCACTTCGCCGATGGCCGCAGAGTCATGGCGCAGACCGACAGCATGAACCGCCTTTACGCGATCGAGAGCAACTACTCGGTCACCGGCGCCGCGGCGGATCACCGCTTGAAAGTTCGTTCGAGCCAGATAGCCGACTTTGTTGCCGCGCTTGGCCGCGAATTGACGTCGCTTGGTTTGAGTCTGCCGTCGCTGAGCGGGTCGCCGGCAGCCGGAGCTTACGATTCAAAGTTTATCCGCGGACTGGCCCGCGATCTCGTGCGGACCCGTGGAAAGTCGCTCCTGATCGCGGGTGCGCATCAGCCGGCGACGGTCCATGCGTTGGTGATAGCGATCAATGCCGCGCTGGGGAATATCGGTTCGACCCTGACATTTGTCGAACCGAAAGATGATTACCGCTCTGACCGGTCGTCGCTCAAGACTCTGGTCGACAAAATGACGTCGGGTTCGATCGATACCGTGGTGATGCTCGGCGGCAACCCGGTCTATAACGCGCCGTCGGATCTTCAGTTTGCCGACGCGCTCAAAAAGGTGAAGCACTCCGTGCATTTGAGTACGCACGTTGATGAAACATCGCAAGTCGCTGCCTGGCATTTGCCGCAGTCGCATTTCCTTGAGGCATGGGGAGACGCTCGCGCGCTGGACGGAACGCTTTCCGTACAGCAACCGCTGATCGATCCGCTCTTTACGACCAACTCGGTGACTGAGGTATTGAATCTACTCGCCACCGGAACGGCGGTGAAGGGATACGAAGTAGTCCGCCTCACCTGGCAGGGCGCGATCCCGGCTCCCAGTTTCGAAAAAGGCTGGAGAGAGGTTTTGCACGACGGGCTTCTGCGCGACAGCGGGTCATCACCCGTCGTGGCGTCTGTCGATCTTGCGTCGCTCAACGCGTTCCTGCGCGAACATCCGATCGCTACGCACGGTCAGTCCGACCTCGAGATAGTTTTTGTTCCGTCGAATCTTTTCGATGGTCGCTCGTCCAATAACGGCTGGTTGCAGGAGCTTCCCGATCCGATCACCCGTTTGTCGTGGGACAACACCGCGATGCTCTCCGCCAGGACCGCGCATTCGCTTGCCGTAGCGAGTGGCGACATGGTGCGGATCGCGCATCATGGTCGTGAACTTGAAATGCCGGTCTGGATCAATCCGGGACAAGCTGATGACACGGTGATCGTCAAGCTTGGCTACGGCCGCAGGTCCGCCGGTCGAGTCGGCGATGGCGTCGGCTTTGACTCGTATCAACTGCGCACATTTGAAAGCATGGGATATGGTGTTGGCGTCAAAATAACGCCGACGGGCCGCACGTACGCGCTGGCTAATGTTCAGGATCATGGTTCGATGGAAGAGCGCCCGATCCTTCGCGAGGCTTCTCTCGAACAGTATCAGGCGACCGGACAGTTTGATCCGCCGATGATCCCGCATCCGCCGCTGCTTCCGCTCTGGGATCCGCATACCTATGATACCGGCTATCAGTGGGGAATGTCGATCGACCTGACCGCCTGCACCGGCTGCAACGCCTGTGTGATCGCCTGTCAATCTGAGAATAATATCCCGGTGGTCGGCAAAGAGCAGGTCTCACGCGGTCGCGAGATGCACTGGCTCCGGATGGACCGATATTACAAAGGGCCGGTCGAAGATCCGGTCGTTTCGCATCAGCCGATGATGTGCCAGCATTGCGAGAATGCTCCCTGTGAAACGGTCTGCCCGGTCGCGGCAACCGTGCACGATAAAGAGGGGCTCAATGTGATGGTGTACAACCGCTGTATCGGCACGCGCTATTGCTCGAACAACTGCCCCTACAAAGTTCGCCGATTTAATTTCTTCCATTTTACTGAGGATATGCCTGAGACGCTGAAAATGGCGCAGAATCCGGATGTGACTGTCCGCTCGCGCGGTGTGATGGAAAAATGCACGTTCTGTATCCAACGCATCAACGCCGGCAAAGTGAAAGCGAAACTGGAGGAACGTCACGCCACCGATGGTGAGATCGTGACCGCCTGTCAGCAGGCCTGTCCGACCAGGGCGATCGTTTTCGGTAACGTGATCGACACTGAGAGCGGCGTCGCCAAAGCCAAAGCCGGCAATCGGACGTACACCGTTCTTGAAGAGATCAATACCAAGCCGCGGACCTCATACCTGGCAAAGATCCGCAACCTGAATCCGGAGATCGGCGCGTCTGTCGCCCCCGGAGAGACGCACGCAACGCATAAAGGGTGATCGTGAACACTGAAACTCGTTCACATAGCTCCGCATCGGCTGAACCGCCGCTGATCGCCGGGAATCCGACGTTTCATGCCATCACCGAGAAGATCAGCGCGCTGACGGAATCGAAAGTCTCGATGCAGTGGCTGCTCCTCTTTGGGATGGCGGTATCGATAGTATTGGTTCTGCTCGGCTCGGTCGGCTGGTTGGTCTGGGAAGGCACCGGTATCTGGGGACTGAACATTCCGGTCGGCTGGGGTCTGGCGATCGTCAACTTCGTCTTTTGGGTCGGTATCGGCCACGCCGGCACGCTGATCTCGGCCATCCTCTTCCTGTTCCGTCAGCGGTGGCGGACCTCGATCAATCGCTTTGCCGAGGCAATGACGATCTTCGCGGTCATCTGCGCGTTGATCTTCCCGTCGATCCATGTCGGCCGCATCTGGCTCCTCTATTGGGTGTTCCCGATCCCGAACCAAATGTCGATGTGGCCCAATTTCCGAAGCCCGCTGTTGTGGGACGTTTTCGCGGTCTCGATCTATTTCACCTGCTCGCTCTTATTCTGGTATGTAGGGCTGGTGCCCGATCTGGCGACGATGCGCGACCGCGCCAAGACCCGGATACGCAAGATCGTGCTTGGGATCTTTTCGCTCGGCTGGCGCGGCGGTCAACGCCAATGGCGCAATTATGAAAAGGCCTATCTGATCCTTGCCGGTGTATCGACCCCGCTGGTGCTCTCTGTGCACTCGGTCGTCTCCACCGACTTCGCGGTCTCGGTCCTACCGGGCTGGCACACCACGATCTTCCCGCCCTATTTCGTCGCGGGCGCGATCTTCTCCGGGTTCGCCATGGTGCTGACCCTCGGTATCCTGGTGCGCAAGGCGTTCCACCTTGAAGATATCATCACGGTCATGCATCTCGAGAAGATG
>JAMPYH010000183.1 GCA_023700785.1 Candidatus Zixiibacteriota bacterium | reverse complement strand
AAGAACGTTGCACGTTTGGGGGGCATATAACCTCCTGGTTTACGATGAGCGAACTCATCAATTGCGACGGTTGTCGCACAAGACCCAAGTTCTGGAACAGTGATTGTATGATCTCCGTGACACCGGAGGATCAGACTACAGACCTTGTGAACGTGGCGCTAAACTTTGCGACCACGAGCCGACATTAAAACGTTTCTATCGCCTCTTTGTCAACACAATTTTCGTAATTCGTTACGATTTCCCTCGAAAATGACAATCCCATGATATACTGTTCAGTCCTTTTTTCGCGCCGCGCTTCGCCCGGCCAACCTGCGTTGCCGGACCACAACTTGCGCGCCTGTTTCGAGAAGTACCGAACGAATCGTCCAAAGACCGATTGAGAGAGTATCGGACACTTTCGCCACGACTTTAAGAGGCTCTCACCCCTTATAACGAACCGACCTTCGACCGGTTCCAAAACAATACTTACTCGTTAGTACAACTAACCACCGCTATACGAGCGAAAACGACGAATATTTGATGGTACAAGCGGAAAACGTCCTATACTCAACGAATTAAAGTCGGATTGCCAAACCGACCCCGTCGCGGATCGGCAACACTGTCGTAAAGAAGCGCTTATCCTGGTAGAGCATCGACGTAAACTCGATGATCCGCCGGGTAGTCAGGTCGGGCTTCTTGTCGGTCACTCGGCCTGACCAGATCAGGTTGTCCGTAATAAAGAGTCCCCCCTTCCGCAGCCTCGTTGCCGCAAGCTCGATCGTACGGGGGTAGTCTTTCTTATCTATGTCGTTGAGAATGATATCAAACGGTCCGCGCAACCTTGATGCTACCTTGATCGCGTCCCCCACTCGGAAGTCGATATCCGACTTCACCCCGGAACGGGCGATATACTCCATCGCCATCGTTCGGTTCGCGCGGTCGGTATCGGTGCAGATGATCTTGCCGCTTTTCCCCATCGCCATGGCGAACCAGACCGCCGAGTACCCGTATCCCGAACCAAGCTCCAACACCCGCTTCGCCCTGATCGAGAGCGCCATCTGGTACAGTAGCCGCCCGACCAGGGGGCCAATGATCGGGAATCCGTGCTCCTTCGCGTACTGCTCCATTTCTCGCAGGACGATCGGTCGCTCGGGAGTGATGGCCGCAAGGTAGCGATGAACTTGCTTGTACATTCTATTCTCTCCCCTTCAGATTATCAGGTAGATCTTTTCCTGTTCGACCTGGATCTCATAACACCTGAGCTTCATTCCGGGCCGCCCGAGGCAATCTCCGGTCGCGATGTCGTACCTCCAGCCGTGCCAGCTACAGGTCAGAATACCATTCTCCACATTCCCCGTCGTCAGGCTCGCCTTCATATGCTTGCAGTCCGCCTCGATGCCGTACAGCTTTCCGCCATGATTAAACACCGCGATCCGCCGAGCCATGATCCGCTTCTCGATCACGCCGCCCGGAGGCAGATCTGTCAACTGTCCCATCAGGATCTTGCTCATATCCTACCTCGGCGCCGCGCTGTCTCTGCCGCGCGACCGCTCTTGCAAATAAAGGGGAAGCAGAAAACGAGCAACAAGAATTACCGAGAGCGAAGCGTTCTCACCCAAAAAAGAGGATCAATGACCGTGGAAAAGGAGCGCGACCCGGCGATCGGATCGCGCGGAGACAGCATCAAGCCGCGTCGCTGGCAACCGGTTGGAGCTTTTCCCTCGCGGTATCACTCGTGGTCAGATTTCGATTTCGACGGCGCCGTTCATACATGCTCATATAGCCGCCAATAAAGATGATCGCCGTCCCGATCCAGAACAACTGGATCAGCGGCTTCTTCGATAATTCAACTACCAAAAGACCTGGCGTCGAATTTCCCGCCGGAACGAATGAACCCTCAAATTTCAACCGCACACCGCCATCCTCGGGGCGCACGCCAGAGATCGAAACCGCCCCGCGGCCGGCGTCAAATCGAGCGATGATCGGCGTCACTTCGTTGCCGCGCACCATTAACCGCGGAGCGATCTCTTCGGTTTTGCCGTCATAGGCGACGGTCATTACCGCCGCGGCGCTCATGGTGCTGTCGCTCTCGCCATGGTTCCCCATCTCAAAGCGATGGAACGTGACGTCATACTTGTCCAGGTGGGCGGTCTCACCTTTCTTGAGGAAGATCTCGCCGGACTCATCCGACTTCGGGAGCTCAATTGATGCCGGCGAGAAGTAAAGATCGTGAGTCAAATAGGTCTCGACATGCGGCTTCTTCATCACCCCTTCCTGGTTTTTGGGGAACTCGTGAGGAAGCACCGCGACAAAATGCTCGTCGCCGCGATTGACATCGACATGGCAGTCAAATCCTTTGGCCGTCGAGACAACGTCGGTGAAAGTCATTTCATATCCCATGATCGACTGGGGCTGATGCTGGACCAAATTCACTTGCTGTTTGGCCTCAAAGCCCGCGGAGAGAGCCGCGCCGGTGATGGCGGTCGCCAGGCCGATATGCGACAGATACCCCGGTTGCCATCGCTCCAGCTTGAATGACTCATACAGCACGTAGGCATTCACGACCAATGCCCACGCCGCCGCGCCAAAAAGCGCCAGGTAGACCGGCTTGGACGTAAATCCGGTAACGAACATGATCAGTACTGTGACCGTGGCAACCGACCCGCCCAGCATTAACAGCCATTTTTTGGAAAGGCCGTCATTCCATTTGAAGGCGGGAAACATCCCTATCAGAAACAATAACGCCACCGCCAAGGGTGTCATCGTCGCGAAATAATACGGCAGTCCTACATTGGATGGATTCTCAGTAACGCGGGTGAGCAGCGGCGCGGAGGTCCCCAGCAGCACCAGCCAGCCCCCGATAAAAAGGATCACGATCCCGAGTGTCACCAGATAGGAACGAGAAGCTACTTTTGAGTATGACGGCTCAGGGGTGATATCACGCCAGCGGTGGATCAGGAAAAATGATCCAAGCCCCACAAACAGCAGCAGACCGGATACCAGGAACGCGTTGATCCCCAGGTCAACAAACGAGTGCACGGAGAAATCCGCGAGCACGCCCGAGCGCGTCAAGAATGTCCCATACAACACCGACCAGAACGTCAGGCAAACGACGAAAAGCGAAAACCGAAGCAGGCCGCGACGTTGACGCTGGATAAACAGCGAATGAACCTGCGCGGTCAGGAAAATCCAGGGGATCAGCGACGAGTTTTCCACCGGATCCCACGCCCAGAAGCCGCCCCAGCCAAGTGTTTCGTAGGCCCAGTAGCCGCCCAGGACCAGCGACACGCCGAGACTACACCAGGCAAACATGGTCCAGCGGCGAGCGGACTCAGCCCAGGTGTTGTATTTCCTCTCTACCAGCGCGGTCAGCGCGAATACAAATGGGAACACCACTCCCGCGAAACCGGTGAACATGATCGGCGGATGGATGGTCATCCAGAAGTTTTGCAATAACGGATTGAGTCCCGCTCCTTCCTCACGAAAGACCGGCATGATCTCAAACGGCGATTTTTTGATCATGATCAGCAGGAGCGAAATGACAAACAGATTCAGGAAGAACATGTTGCCGCGCTCGAACTGCCTGGCGGTGAACATCATCACCGTTCCCATGATCACGGTATAGAACAGCCAGAGCAGGAACGTCCCTTCCTGGCCGCCCCACAACGTGGCTATGAGATAATGCAGTGGAAGATCGGTCGACGAATAGGAGAAGACATACGCGACGCTGAAATCGTGCGTCAGGATCAGGTACATCAACGTGCTTAGCGCGCCAATGACGGCGACGGTTGTCACATGGAAGAACCGGCGGGCCAATCCCTGAAAATGATCCTTGCCCCGCCAGGCCAGAAAATAAAAAACCGCAGACAGCGCTGAGGCGATCGCCGCGGTGAAAATGAAAAAGTCACCCAAATGAGCCACGCTGATACCCTTATCCTCCCACCCGACTAACCCGCCTGACTGGCCACGTTCTTAATACGCTCGCGACGTTCCGGAAGGATAACTTCAGCGGTGCCGCCGGAAAGGGCGACCAGACGCTGAATCACTGCCTCGACCAGGAACTCCGGAGTTGACGCGCCGGCCGAGACGCCGACCCGTTCGATCTTTTCGTCGGCGAACCATTCGTCCCGTATATCTTCGGCCGATGAAATCAAAATTCCCCTGCCGCAGATAGCGTCGGAAATTTGCGCCAGGCGGACGGAATTAGCCGAGGTTTTCGATCCAACCACAAGCACCATATTGACTTGCGGAGCAAGGTCGAGGATCGCGTTCTGCCGCTGGGTCGTCGCGTTGCAGATCGTGTCAAAGATCTCGATATGCGGCCACTTCACTTTGGCCAACTGCTGAAATTCAGCCACTTCGTTCTGATTGCAAGTTGACTGTGAGGTCAAGCCAAGCTTCCGGTCGGTCCAGTCCGGGAGGTTCGGTAACTCCTCTTTGCTCGTCACCACCGTGATCTTGTCGGGCGCGTGACCAACCACCCCCTGCGTTTCGTCGTGGTGTGGATCGCCGAAATGGATCACATGGTAACCGTTCTCGATCACTTTCATCACGATATTGTAGATGCGCGTCACCAGCGGACAGGTCGCGTCGATAACATCAAGCCCCTTGGCCCGGGCGTCTTCTATGACATGCGGCGCGATGCCATGCGCCGATATGATCAACGTTCCTTCACCGACATCATCCAGCGAATACGCCTGGCCCACCCCCTGGTCACGGAACCGCTGCACGACCGTCTCATTATGCACGATCTCGTTCAGGATGGTGACCTTGCGGTCTTTATCCTGGGCCGTCTCTTCCGCGATATTGATCGCCCGCTTTACTCCCATACAGAAACCGTGATGGCGGGCGATCATGATCTTCTTCAGCATGCTTTCTCCAGGATCGCCTTCGACTGGTTGAACGCTTTATACGAGCTTCTCACCAGCGGTCCGGCTTCAACGTGCGCAAACCCGATCTCTTTGCCGATCTGCGCCAATTCCACGAACTCATCAGGATGAAGGAATCGCTCCACCGGAAGATGCGCCAGCGACGGCCGCAAGTACTGCCCGATGGTCACGATATCGCACCCGGTCGCGTAGATCTGGTGCATCAGTTCTACCATTTCATCCTTGGTTTCGCCCAAACCGACCATAAAACCGGTCTTGATCACCGGTCGCGGACGGTACTCCGCGGCATACCGCAGAATCGCCAGCGAGCGATCCAGCTTGGCGGCGCCGCGCACCCGCTTATGCAGGCGAGCGACCGTCTCCACGTTGTGAGCGAAGACATCGACGCCCGAATCGAGGACGATCTTGGCCGAGTCGAAATTCCCGCCAAAATCCGGCACCAGGAATTCCACCTTCACATCTTTATCCTGCCTTCGGAGGAGCTCTATAGTCCGGGCAAAAATAGAGGCTCCCCCATCCGGCAGGTCATCTCTCGTCACCGACGTGATGACGACTTGTTTCAATCTCAATTCCGCGACAACCTTGGCCAGCCGGGCAGGTTCCTCGGTGTCGAGGCCCAGCGGCTGCGCTTTGATCACATCGCAAAAATTACATCCCCGGGTGCAGTGATGCCCTAGGATCATAAACGTCGCGGTCCCTTCGCCATAACACTCGCGAATATTGGGACACGACGCTTCCTGGCAGACCGAGTGGAGCCCATTTTCTTTCAAGGTCTGGCGAATGCGCTGGTAATTCGGATTCGAAGTGGGCGTGATCGTGATCCAGCGCGGCAGTCGGGTGTGCGGCGTGTTCATCCGCTCCGCCATCGTCGGCGCTTT
>JAMPYH010000182.1 GCA_023700785.1 Candidatus Zixiibacteriota bacterium | reverse complement strand
TCTGGCCCGACCCATTCAGGTCGGCTTCCGCCGGGCACTCGGGCGGAGCTCCACCGCCTACCATGTACGCGATCAACCGCGAAAGGTCGCTCAGATCGACATGATTCGACGGGTCGGAATCCACGTTCCCCCGACTCCCCAGACAGCAGGGAAGAACATTGATCGTCCCGCCAAACACCCATGTCTTGGCGGTATCGATGTAGGTATATGGAAAAGAGTCGAGGCGCATCGAATCGCACGGCGGCTCAAGCACCAACTCCCACATTTCACAACTGTCTCCCTGCCAGTCCATGCAGCGGTAGCAGTTAGTATCCACCAGCGTGTCGGTTCGTACGCCTATCAGATAACCGAGCGGTGTGGAGAAGCCGAATTCCGAAAGCGACGTATCCAGCGAAATGTCAAATGTGACGTTCGCGGCCGGATCCAGTCCATGCAGTACAAATGGCACTTTTACCAATTGGCGGATCTGCGACGATGGCGCTATCGGCGGGATGTCGTCATTGCCGAATTGATTCGGCAGCCAGATCATGTTGATACCGCCAGGGAATCTCCCCACCAGATAAAACTGCCAGCCGGAGATCAGCGTCCCGGCGGTGTCCAGTTCCTCGAGGAACTCCACCGCCAAACTGTCAGACGCGCGGATGGTCAACTCAAATGCCGCGACTGAGTCGCTCACATTCAAAAGGTAAACAGAGAGGAAGCCGGTGGAATCGGGTGAGACGACCGTCGCGTCACCCATTTGCACCAAAAGCACAGGATTCGCCCAAGCCTGCCCAAACAGCAGCAGCCCCGGACTCATCAGCAGCAGGATCAGACAAAACTGTCGCGCCAGACGAAGGAATGGCATGCATCCTCACGCTCAGGGCATACCCTGAAAAGAGTTAGAAAGTAACCTTCGTTAGCAGAGGGCGATAAAAATCTCGAGTCTGTGTAAGTCTTCAGTAGTTATCAATGCGGATACACCAAGATACACGAGGAGCCCGGTTTGTCAAGAGGTCAAGATCCGGCGAAATAAAAAAAGCGCGCGGCCGAAAGCCGCACGCCGTGAAACTTCAACGTGTCAAATCAATTAGAGCGACGACTGCGCCGGGGAGTATCCCTGGAGGATAGCGTCAAAGGCCGGCTTAAACGTCTCGTACGGCTGCGCGCCGATAAAACGAGACACCTCTTTGCCATCCTTATCCAGGAAGATCGTGGTCGGCACACCGGTGATCGGGCCGTACTTCTCGATCACTTCATCGTTCCCCATTAACATCACCCAGTTCATGCCGGCTTCGTTGGCAAAAACCTGCACGTTTGGCGCCTGGTCTCGCACCGCGAACCCAACTATCTCGACTCCCTTGGGGTTATATTCCGCGTACAGTTTCACCAGATCCGGGATCTCTTTGCGGCAGGGCGGGCACCAGGTCCCCCAGAAATTGATGACGGTCGGCTGTTTACCCACCCAGTCATTCCCCTGGCGGGTAACCCCGCGAGTATCCGCGGCTGTCCAGACGGCGGCGGTGGCGTTGGTCCCCGGCTCGGACTGCGCGGTCTGCTGATCAGTGTTGTTGGTCTGGGCGGCATCCTGTTTCTCGGCCGAGCAGCCGAAGATCAGGCAGCCGAAAATGATCAGTACTCCTAAGAACGGGAGTGTTCGCATCGAAATGGTCCTCATGGTCAGTTTGCACATATTCAGTCAACTCTTTTTACTTACCGGGTGTCAGCGGCTTCTGTTCGGGCGTTTTTAATGTGTCGCAATTGATCCCGATCGTCCGTCCGATCTCGGTCTTGAACGCGTCGGTCGGGCGATAGCCGATCACCTTGTGAAGCAGCTTCTGGCCGTCAGAACAGATGACATAAAATGTCGGATATCCCTGGACGCCGAAAACCGAGGTCGCGAGATCCTTCTCGGATATCTTATATCCCTTGATATCGAGCATCTTCTCGGAGTCACCCCAGACCTTGACCGGGATATAATTGGCGTTGATGGTATTGATGACCGCGGTATCGGAGAACGTTTCGCGTTCCATCTTCTTGCACCACCCACACCAGGACGCGGTCAGATCGACCAACAGGTTTTTCTTTTCCGCTTCGGCCCGTTTAAGACCTTCATCAAACGACACCCAGCCGATACTGGCTGGTTTGGCGGTATCGGCCGGCGCCTGATCAACCGCGACCGCCGGGAGCACAGGCAGGAGAACCGCCAGGCCAATCAGCCATACAATGGAGCGAAACCGTTTCATCGATTACCTATCGTCAAAAAGTTCATTCGCAAATTACTGATCTCTGCCTCACGAGCTTCTCGCTTGTAACGGTCTCAAATAAGCCGCCGAGTCGCCCAGGAGGGACTTTAGTGAATCCAGCAGCTTGAAATCGACCGTCACCGAATACTTCTTCGACCTAATATACACTTCAGAGCCGTTTTCGCGAGCGGCCAAAAGGACTGGAGCGGACCCTCGGTATTGCTCGAGAACCGCCAGCGCCTGGTCCAGCGACTCGTCGCTGCACTCTTTGGTCACCTTTATAACCAGTTGGCAATTAAATCGTTCCGTCAGTTTCTCGAGTGGGAGCGTCTCCGCCGCGACCACTTTGGGCGCTTCGCCTTCACGCGTCGAAACACGACCCGTCACCAGGATCATTCTGTCTATCTCTATATGCTCCTTGCCCTTATCATAGCAATCCGAAAAACAAACCAGCTCCACCGGGCCGGAGAAATCTTCAAGCGTCACAAACGCCATCATATTCCCCTTACGGTCGGGCATCTTTTTCATCCCGGTGATTATCCCTGCCACCGTTACCTCCCGCCCATCCGGTATCTGGCGGAGATTGCCGGCTGTCGATGTCGTGAAGCAGACCAGTTCGTCCCGGAACTTATCGAGCGGGTGACCGGAGAGGTAAAACCCAAGCATCGCCTTTTCCTGCGCCAGTCTCTGCGAGGTCGGCCACTCCGGCTGATCTTTCATCGCCGGCTCCGTCCGGGGGACCGCCATCCCTGAACCCGCGAACAGGTCATGCGAGTTCTGCTGCTCCTGTACTTTGTGCGCGTATTCGAGACATGCTTCGACTATCTCGTACTTTTGCGCGCGATTGCCGGTCAGAGAGTCGCACGCTCCCGCGGCGATAAGCGACTCCAAAGTACGACGGTTGATCTGGCGCAGCGGCACTTTGGAGCAGAGATCCGCCAGCGAAACAAAACGTCCCTGTCGCGCGCGCGCCTCCTGGATAGAAAGCGCGGCGTCGCCGCCGACATTTTTGACCGCCTGCAACCCGAACCGAACCGAGTTCTCTACCACCGTGAAGTCACTTTTGGATTCGTTCACATCCGGCGGCTCGACCTTAATACCCAGGCGGCGCGCTTCCTCGAGAAGTGTATAGATCCGCTCGGTGTCGTTGATTTCCGACGTCATCAGCGCCGCCATGAACTCATGCGGATAGTACCGCTTGAGCCAGCCGGTCTGATAGGCGATCAGCGCGTAGCAGGTTGAATGCGCCTTGTTAAAGCCGTACCGCGCGAAAGTCTCGATCTGGTCAAACATCTCCGCGGCGATCTTCGGGTCGATCTTGTGACTGGCGGCACCGTCCAGGAACTCCTGCTTCTGGGTGGCCATCAACTGGGCATCCTTTTTTCCCATCGCTTTGCGCAGCAGATCCGCCTGCCCAAGCGAATAGCCCGCCAATTGGTTGGCGATCTGGAGCACCTGCTCCTGAAAGACGATAACGCCGTAGGTCTCACCCAGGATCTTCTCCAGTTTTGGATGCAGGAACTCGACTGCCAGCGCGCCCCGTTTGCGCTCGATATAGATGTCGATCATATTCCCATCGACCCCGGGACGCACCTCCACTTTGGCGTCCAGCGGGCCGGGACGGTACAGCGCGTTCATCACCGCGAGATCAACGAAAGTCTCCGGCTTCAGTTTGCGGAGATAATCCCGCATGCCATTGGACTCAAACTGGAATATCCCGACCGTCTCGCCGCGCGCGAAGATCTCAAATACTTTCGGGTCATCCAACGGCAGGTTATCCAGATCCAGCTTCACGCCGGGATAATTCTCGCGGATCATCCGCTCGGCGTCATCCAGCACGGTCAATGTCCGCAGGCCGAGGAAGTCCATCTTGAGCAGGCCGATCTCCTCGACCATTTTCATATCGTACTGGGTCGTGATTTCGTCTCGTGACCCCTTGAACAGGGGGACATAATTGGTCAGCGCCGACGGCGCGATCACGACTCCGGCCGCGTGGGTCGAGCAGTGCCGCGCGAGCCCTTCAAGAGTCTTGGAGTATTCCAGCAGTCGCTCGATACGCTTGTCGGATTCTCCCATCTGCCTGAGCTCGGGCACGGTCTCGATCGCTTTTTCCAGCGTCATGTCGGGAGTGGACGGTATCAACTTGGCGATCTTGTCCACATCGGCGTACGCCAGCCCCAACACCCGTCCGACATCCCGCACCACCCCGCGCGCCGCCATGGTGCCAAAAGTGATGATCTGCGTGACATTCTCCGCGCCGTACTTATCGATCACATACTTGATGATCTTATCCCGCCCGCGGTCGGCGAAATCGATATCGATATCAGGCATCGAAATACGTTCCGGATTGAGGAAGCGCTCGAACAGCAGGTTGAACCGTATCGGGTCAACATTGGTGATCTTCAGCGCGTACGATACGATCGACCCCGCCGCCGAGCCGCGTCCCGGGCCAACCGGTATCTTCTGCTGGCGGGCATAATCGCAGAAATCCCTGACGATCAGGAAGTAGCCGGCGTACCCCATCTGTTTGATCACGCCCAATTCGTAATCAAGCCGCCTTTTTATCTCCTCCGTGATCCGGCTGTAGCGGACTTTGAGACCTTCCTCGCACAAATGCCGCAGATACTGGTCCGGATCCACGTGCGGCTTCGGGATCGGGAAGACCGGGAGTTTTAGCTGCCCCAGTTCCAGTTCAAGATTGCATGCTTCAGCGATACGGATCGTATTTTCCAGCGCGTCCTTGAAATCGCCAAACGTCTGCATCATCTCGTCAGGCGACTTGAAGTATATCTGGTCGGAGTTGTAACGCATCCGGTCGGCGTCATCGACCTTCTTATCGGTCTGGATACAGAGCAAAGCGTCGTGCGCCTGCCAATCCTGCTGGCGCAAATAGTGACAGTCATTCGTGGCGACCAGCGGTATGCCGGTCTCCTTCGCGACCGCGAGGATCTTCGGAAGTACCTGCTTCTCCTGCTCCAGCCCGTGATTCTGAATTTCGAGATAGAAGTTCTCTTCGCCGAACATCTCTTTGTAGAAACGCGCGGCGGCGACCGCGCTTTCGGTATCTCCCCGCTGGAGGTGCCAGTTCACTTCCCCCATCAGGCAAGCCGAGGTCGCGATCAACCCTTCGGAATGTTGCTTGAGGATCTCCCTGTCCATCCGGGGACGATGATAGAACCCCTCGAGATATCCCGCCGACGACAGTTTGATGAGATTCTTATAGCCGGTCAGATTTTTGGCCAGCAGGATCATGTGGAATCCGCCGTTGGGATAAACCGTGGACGGCTTTTTGTCGTGGCGGCTTCCGGCCGCGACATACGCTTCGATACCGATGATCGGTTTTACGCCGGCCTTGGTCGCTTTTTTGTAGAACTCGATAGCGCCAAACATGTTGCCGTGGTCGGTGATCGCCAGCGCCGGCATCTTGTACTCCTTGGCGAGCTGGATGACCGAATCAAGGCGGCAGGCGCCGTCAAGCAGCGAATACTGGCTATGCGTATGTAAATGAACGAAGTTCGAGAATTTCATGGTA
>JAMPYH010000181.1 GCA_023700785.1 Candidatus Zixiibacteriota bacterium | reverse complement strand
GGTCTTGGCCGGGTCGATGCAGACCAGGGCGGAACCATCTTTATGGTTCACGCTGAGGACTTTCACGACGCCATCAACTTTTTCAAGGGCCGCGGTGACAGAGCCTTCGCAACCGCCACAGGTCATCCCCTTGATGTTCATGTTCACCATCTCCATTTTGCCTTCGTAGCCGCAGAGCTTGGCGCACTCTTCAGGCGACATGGAAGCCATCAACTTCGCGCACTCCTCGGCGGTCAGCTTCTGGCCGGCGTGGTTGCAGGTCCCCTTCTCGCCTGTCGCGGAAGCGGAAGTCGCGTTGGTCTTGCTGGCGCAGCTGCCGTTGGCGCCGATCATGGTGGCGTTGGCGCCTTCGGTCTTGGAACCGCAAGCGGCTTTGTCGGAGGTCAACTGGGCCGACGCCTTGGAGGCGTCAGACTTGGATCCACAGGCCGCTTTGTCGGAAGTCAACTGGGCGGACGCTTTCGAACCATCTTTGTGGCCATCACAAGCGACCACCGGCGCGACGGAGAAGGCCAACACGGCCAGTCCGGCAAGCGCGAACATCATAACTTTTTTCATGCGATACTCCTTCTCGGATTGCTTCTGTTTCTCGTCAGATGACAGATAATATACCAAATATCTCTTTTGCTGCAATGGTAATGCGGGTGAGGTTTGCGGGTCCGGCCAACCTTCCGTTTAGCCCTTAAACACCCAAGTCAAATACCGGTTCCAAAGTGAGGACTAAGTGTATCCACATTTGGATTTATTCCTTGCTTGTGTATCGGCTGGAAAGGTCTCCGAATCGAGTAAATCCTACTGCAGACACTTCGATCTCGTTTAATGTATTGGTATAAAACGGCTTATGAGTATTTTTGTCAAAAAGCGAAAAAAACCTTTGCCAAAGTGAATCGTTTATCGTAGATATACGATAGAAGGAGCAAGTATGGCTGTCAGCAAAAGAGAAGAGTTCGACCAGGAGCTGGTTCAGATAGCAGAAATGGGGCGCGCGATCGCCCATCCCGCCAGAGTGGCGATCCTGCGAGCCATCGCCGCAAAGCAAGGTTGTGTCTGCGGCGAGATAGTTGATCTGTTGCCGTTGGCGCAATCGACCGTTTCGCAACATCTGAAGATCCTTAAAGAAGTGGGGTTGGTGAAAGGGGAAGTGGAGGGTCCGCGTTCCTGCTATTGCATAGACTGGGAAATCCTGGGAAAATACTCAGCATCTTTCAAGCAGTTTCTTGAGATGTTGCCGGAGCATAAGATCAGCGAGTGCTGCTAACCGAAGCGAGGTAAAAGATGAAAACCAACGACCCGAACGAGATCAAATCAGTAGTACGTGAGAAATACGGCGCGCTGGCGCTCCAATCCGGGAGTTGCTGCGGCCCGACCAATTGCTGCGGCGACGGCTCGATCGATACTTCGCCGGGCGAATATCCGCAGCTCGAAGGATATCTCCCTGATGCCGACCTTGGGCTGGGCTGCGGTCTCCCCACCACGTTCGCGGATATCAAAGACGGAGAGGTTGTCGTGGATCTCGGTTCGGGAGCCGGGAACGATGTTTTTGTCGCGCGACGGCTGGTCGGCGAGAACGGTTTTGTGGTCGGCGTGGATATGACCGAAGAGATGATCAACCGCGCCAACGACAACAAGGCGAAAATGGGATATCAGAATGTCGAGTTCCGCCTGGGCGAGATCGAGAATCTGCCGGTGACGCAGAACTTCGCCGATGTCATCATCAGCAACTGCGTGCTGAATCTTGTCCCTGACAAAAAGAGAGCGTTTGCCGAGATAGCGCGCGTGCTGAAGCCGGGCGGGAGATTCTCGATCTCGGACCTGGTGGTAACCGGTCCGCTCCCGGAAGGCGTGCGCTCCGCCACCGCGCTCTATATAGGCTGTATCGCCGGAGCTTCCACTACGGCGGCGTATCTCCGCCATATATCCGATGTCGGTCTGGAACGGGTGACTATCGAATCAAGCAAGAAAGTGGAACTCCCGGAAGAAGTGCTGAAAAACTACGCGTCGGAGTCCGAGGTCAAACAGTTCCTTGATTCCGGCACTGAAGTGCTGAGTATCACCGTCACCGGCTACAAGCCGCGATAGGGGTTCGGTATGTCGATCCCAACGACCGCGACAGAAGGGATAAAGCGACAACCTCCGGTAGGCCGCCGGTTGTCGTTTCTCGATCGGTATCTAACACTCTGGATCTTCCTCGGTATGGCCTCCGGAGTATTGCTCGGCTGGTCGATCCCCGAGACCGAGCAGTTCATTAATCGTTTTCAGGTGGGTACCACCAATATCCCGATCGCGATCGGGCTGGTCCTGATGATGTACCCGCCGCTGGCGAAAGTGAAATATGAAGAGCTTGGCGATGTCTTTCGGAATGTGAAGGTCCTCGGGCTTTCGCTGGTGCAGAACTGGGTGATCGGACCGTTGTTGATGTTCGCGCTGGCGATCATCTTTTTGCGCGGCTATCCGGAGTATATGGTCGGGTTGATCATGATCGGGCTGGCGCGGTGTATCGCCATGGTGATCGTCTGGAACGAACTGGCCAAGGGGGATACCGAATATGCCGCCGGACTGGTGGCGTTTAATTCCATTTTTCAAGTGTTGTTCTATTCTGTCTATGCCTGGGTCTTTATCACCGTTCTGCCGCCGTATTTTGGGCTCGAGGGTTCGATCGTCGAAGTCTCCATGCGGCAGATCGCGGAGTCGGTCTTTATTTATCTCGGGATTCCCTTTATCGCCGGTATGATCACCCGATTTGTTCTGCTCAGGCTGAAAGGGAAGAGCTGGTATGAACAGAAGTTCATCCCGCGCATCAGCCCGATCACGCTGATCGCGCTGCTGTTCACTATTCTGGTGATGTTCAGCCTGAAGGGGAACCTGATCGTGCAGATCCCGATGGATGTGCTGAGAATCGCGGTCCCGCTGCTGATCTACTTTGTGGTGATGTTCCTGGTCAGTTTCTGGATGGGAAGAAAGGTCGGCGCGGACTATTCCAAGACCGCGACCCTTTCGTTCACCGCGGCATCCAACAATTTCGAGTTGGCGATCGCTGTCGCGGTGGCGGTATTCGGGATCAATTCCGGCGCGGCGTTCGCGGCGGTGATCGGGCCGCTGGTCGAAGTTCCGGCGTTGATCGGCCTGGTGAATGTCGCGCTCTATTTCCAACGCAGGTATTTCGCGGCTCGACCGGTAGCCCAGGAGGCGCGATAAGGTATGGCGATACCTATTCGTATCCTTGTGCTCTGCACCGGCAACTCCTGCCGCTCCCAAATGGCGGAAGCGTTTTTCAGGTTCTATGGCAAGGGGAGAATCGACGCCTACTCGGCCGGACTGGCGCCAAAAGAGGTACATCCGAAAGCCATCCAGGTGATGGGTGAAGCCGGCATAGATATCTCCGGACACTCATCGAATCATCTCTCCGAATACCTCAATGACCGCTTTGATTATGTGATCACGGTTTGCGACAACGCCGCCGAGCAATGTCCGGTCTTTCCCGGCGCGGCCACCAGGCAGCATTGGCCGTTCGATGATCCCGATAAGGTGACCGGCACTGAGGGGTTCGTCCTCAACGAGTTCCGCCGCGTACGGGACGAGATCCGCGAGAAGATAAGCGACTGGGTCAAAATCACTTTGCCCGCGTAAAACTCCAAAAAAAACCGGCCCCTGAATCCAAGGGGCCGGTGACGTTACCTCGTAGTCTTAGATCACCACGGCGGCAGAATGTAGTACAGCTTGTTGAGGCACGGGCACGGCTTCGCGGCCGCTTCCTTCTTGCTCTCGATAAATCTCATCATGTCACCTCCTTTCGTCCAAGGATTTCCCCCGATACATTACTGCGGCATGCTCATGGACTGTTGACCTGCTTTGGTTGCCACGCGCTTGAGACAGACCGGGAATGACGCGTACAGGTCGCCGGTATGTGAATAGGTGACGCCACGGCACGCGCCGCGGCAGACTGAGAACTGTTCGCACTCCCGGCAGTAACCATGTATCTGCTCGCGCGGAAAACGCGCGATCTCGGTCATTTTCGGATCGTTCCAGATAGACGCCAATGTTCGCTCGCGAAGATTGCCGACCTTGAAACGACGGTCGATAAGGGAGGTGCATGGATAAACATCGCCGACACAGGAGATATACAACATCTCCACTCCGGCGAGACAGTCATGAAACTCATACGCCGGCGGCGTTGGACCGACCGCCGGGTCGAACATCGCGACCGGTTCCTCAAGGCAGACCGCCTGCTCGGTGAACGCTTTGAGTTCACCCAGTGAGCCGTTGAACATCATTCGATCCATCACCGCGTTCCCCTTACCGCGGCCCGCCGGCACAAATCCGCAAAAGCGAACCTGTTTGACTGATTCGCGGTCGGCAAGTTGCAGAAATGGCACCGCGTCGGGGAGTGTGGTGCGGCTGAGGAGCATGGCGAGATCAACACGAAGGCCAATCGCGCGACAGGCACGAATCCCGTTCATGATCGCGCCAAAATCCTCGATCGTCGCGCGACGGATCTCGCGGTTCCGTTCCGCGGTGGAACCATCGATACTGATCTGCATCACCGAGACGCCGGCGGCCTGAAGCGATCGCGCGCGGGTCTCGGTCACCAGGATGCCGTTGGTGGTAATACCGGTGCGAGTGATCCCCCGGGCGTGAGCGTAGCGAATGATCTCCTCGAGATCGTCGCGCAACAGCGGCTCGCCGCCGGTCCATCCCATCCATTCCGCGCCGAGATCCACCAGATGGTCGATAACGTCAAACCATTCGCGGGTACCGAGTTCATTGAGCGCTTTGCGAGTGGCGGCGTTGCCGCAGTGCGGGCAGGCGAGGTTACATTTGCGTGTGATCTCGGTTCCCACCATGCGAGGGCGATCAGTTCGCATCTACTCCGCCTCCTGGCGTTTGAGATCGCAGAGATAGCGCAGCGACAGCATTTCACGGAGATTGTATTTCCAGGAGCAGCAGGCGCCAGTTTTTGGATCATCCTCGCGCAGCGCCTGGCGCGGACATCCCCCCATACAGATCGGAAGAATCTCGCACTCGCGACATCCAGATCTTGCAAATGGATCCCACGAGAGATATGCAATGTCGGTCTGTCGCTGGACCGGTGTTGCTTCAGATTGGAAGACCGAGCCGACCGTATGCGAATGATCGATCGAGAGTTCCTCCCAGCATTTGAACAGGTCGCCGTTCGGGCCGACCACAAACGCGTTGTCGGAGTCGGCGCCGCAGTGGCCGCCAGGGGAAAGCATTGGATACTCGATCGCGTAAATGCCGGTGTCGATCAGCTTTCGGTACAACTCGATCTGGCCGCGCGAGAACTCTTCAGTGGTCAGGCAGCGATCCTTGATATCCGCGCAGACAGCGGTCGAAGCGTTCACCTGCGCGAAATAGACCGCCACTTTCCCCAACAGATCTCTCTGGCGAAGATCGTTCAGGATCTGGCCGGTTGTCTCCAGATTCAATCGGTCAACATTCACGCGAACGCCGATTCGAAGAATCTCCGCCGATTGCGCGAGATTGGCAAGGATCCGCTCGTAGGTCGGGCGACCGTTCGCCAGTTTCCGGCGCGTGTCATGCACCTCCGCCGGGCCATCAAGTGTCACCTGTGCTTCAGAGACGCCAAGCGCTTTCAGGCGCGTGGCCATGGCCCTATCGAGCAAATAGCCGTTGGTGATGATCGCGCTAGGTTGCATCGGAATGTCAAACCGCGCGGCCATCTGCCGGAATCCGACCTGCATCCGTTCAATGGTATCAATACAAAGAGTCGGTTCGCCGCCGAACCAGGTGATAAAAATCGATTCAGACCGCCTGACCCGAGGCTCAGCGAACTTGAGCAGAGCCTGCTCGGTGTCACGATCCATCCGACCATTGGACTGCGCTTCAAAGCAGTAGTCACACCGGAAATTACAGGCCAG
>JAMPYH010000180.1 GCA_023700785.1 Candidatus Zixiibacteriota bacterium | reverse complement strand
TTCCGGCGGCGCAGGCCGAAAAACTTCCGCGCGGCTGGGGGATCACGATGGATGATGTGGTCGCCGGGGTCCAGGCGAATATCGCGACCCAGCTGATCCTTTTACTTATGGCAAAGTTCTGACGACAGGATAGACCGGCATGGATGTTGAGATCATTACCATCGGCGATGAAGTGGTGACCGGACATACGGTGGACACCAATTCGGCTTTTATCGCGCGCGAACTGACCGAGCTGGGACTGACGATCAAGTACAAGAGTTCGGTCGGCGACAGTATCGAGCTGATGGAAGACACATTCCGTATCGCCCTGAAGCGCGCGCATATCGTGATCGCGACCGGCGGACTTGGCCCGACCGACGATGACCTGACCAAACGGGCGATCGTCAAAGTGTTCAGACGGAATCTCATCTTCCATGAAGAGATCCTCGACGATATCAAGGCGCGGTTCCGGAAGCGCGGACTTGAGATGCCCGCGCTGAACCAGAATCAGGCGCTGTTGCCGCAGGGCGCGATTTTCTTCCCGAATAAACTCGGCTCCGCCGTCGGTATCTGTATCGCGGAGGAGGGACGGGTCTTTATCGCGCTCCCTGGCGTGCCGAGCGAAATGAAACAGATCCTGACCGATGAGGTCGCGCCGTATCTTCGCAACCTGCATATCGGCCAGGCGATAAAAGTGATCAAACTCCGGACTACCGGGATCTTTGAGTCGGCCCTGGCTGAGTTGATCATGCCGGGGCTGCGACTTGAGTCCGGCGTGCGGCTGGCTTACCTGCCGTCGTACAGCGGTGTTGATCTGCGGATCATCGCGACCGCGTCGGACGACGCTGAAGCGCGCGGCAAAGTCAATACAGTGGTGAAATATCTCGAGGCCGTGTGCGGCAAGTATATTTTCGGGCGAGACAATGACACGCTCGAGTCCACGGTCGGCAAGCTGCTTCGCGAGCGGAAACAGACAGTGGCGGTCGCGGAATCATGTACCGGAGGACAGATGGGGATGGTGTTGACTTCGGTCGAGGGATCTTCGGATTATTTCCTCGGCGGGATCATGGCATACGCAAATCAGATCAAGACCGCGCAGTTGGGTGTCAGCGAGAAGATACTCGCCACCGATGGCGCGGTTTCCGAAGTATCGGCGATCGCGATGGCCGCGGGTATTCGCGAGAAGTTCGGCTCAACTTTCGGAGTCTCGATCACCGGCATAGCCGGACCTGACGGTGGGACTGAGGCAAAGCCGGTCGGTACGGTTTTTATCGGCATCGCCACCCCGGAGAGAGCGCACGCGAAAAAGTATCAGTTCGGTATTGACCGCGAGATAAACAGAACTCGAGCAACCTTTACCGCGATAGAACTAGTGCGGCGCGAGATCCTGGGGATCGGCTGATGCGGCTCTTTATCGCCTTCCCCCTCGAGCAGAGTGTCACCTCGCGGTTGGCCGAAATAATAGCGGACTTTCGGAAGCTCGGCGGACCGATCAAATGGGTCGAGCCGGAGAACATGCATCTGACCGCGCGCTTTCTTGGCGAGACTACCGAAAGTAAGGTTGAGGCGCTGAAGCAGATCATTGATACCGCGGCATCTCATGCGTCGACGATCAAGTCAATCGTCACCGAGATCGGCGGCTTCCCGAATCTGCATCGCCCGCGAGTTATCTGGACCGGCCTGGACTCTAACGCTACCAGGCTCGTGCCGATAGCGGCTGAGATCGAGAAAGCGGTTCAGCAGATCGGGTTCACGCCAGAGATAAAACCGTTCAAGCCGCATCTGACGTTGGGGCGCGTGCGCGATGACGCGCGTATCGGCGACAGCCTCGCCTATCTGCTTCATTACAAACTGGCTCCGATACCGGTGACCTTTGACACGCTGGCCTTGATCAAATCCACGCTGACGCCGCGCGGCCCGATCTACGAGCACCTTCACGACGCCCGATTCTCGCGATAGATCTCTCCTGCGGAAAAAAAGAGCGATCCGAAAGGACCGCTCTTCTGGAAGGGTATGTCGAAGTGTGGGATCTACTTTTTGAAGCGGCGAACCACCGCGCCACCGGCGAGGCCGAGACCGAAGAGCACCATGGTCGTCGGTTCGGGTGTCGAGCCATTCGGCGGAGGAGTATGCGACGCGGCATCGTGAGAATACGGCGCGAAATTGCCGACGGTGGTCAGGCCGCGCGGACTGACCGCCAGATTGTAGGCATCGAAGTGCACGCCTGCGGCGCCGATCACCTGAATAGTAAACCTCTTGTATTCGCCTTCGGTCTGGCTTCCGGCAAGGTAACCATCGATCGATGGATCCCACGGTTCATCGACCGTATTGCCGATGCCGCCGACCGCGCCAAAATCACCAGCGTCGAATTCAGTGAACCAGGTCGGAAAAACGCTATGCGGAGAAAGGTCACCGAAGTCGGAAAGAAGGGTCGCCATCGGCGGCGTTCCCCACGCGAAATTGGTGTACGCGACACCGTTCACGAGTATGCTGACGCCGCTAACGTCATCGCCTTCTCCAAATCCTTCAAGCGCCATACTGACCAGGACGTCATTGATGTCGGCTTTGCCGACAACGTACAGGTCGAACGAGGAGGCGTTTATGATCCAGGTTTCCGGATCGTCGCCGCCGGTCTCATATGTGGCGCCAGGGATGTAGAGCTGCAGATCCGGGAAGGCGGAAGCTGAAGCTGACAGACAAAGGATTGCCAGCGTCGCCAGAATGAGTCTCTTCATGGTAGTTCCTATCTTACTTTCGCTGGGTTCCTCGTTGGGATACCCAAATCGAGCCTATACCTATTCGCCCCCTAGAAAGCAACAGCTGTGCCAAAATTGAACTTGTGAATAGTCGCAGATTCTGCATCAGCTATCATATTGCTTTATATTGGGTTACAAGACAGAAACCAGTCTCGCTATGGCCACATTTAGCAAACAACAGATAGTGGATTGCAAACTCTTTCACTTCTAAGGTATTGTGCTGCAGGCGCAAGAATGGCGTCAGGACGCCAAAAACTCGGGTATCGGCGAAGTCATGAGACAACAAAATACCGGACAATATGGAGGGCAGTTTGAAGTTTGGACGTTAGGTGGCCGGCTGAGATGCCAATCGCGGCCCACAAAAAAGTGCAAAAATTCTGGGTTTGTTCACTTTTGACTGACAGCATCTGTCAGTGGACAATTCTACTTTTCTGGCACGGTGAAAGTGATATACTAAGAAACACTTTGACCGGAGATTACGAGGTATGGAGAGCAAAAAAGTCGATTTGAAGAAAGGTAAACCAGAAATGGCTGCAACAGCAACACCGACCATGCCTGACCGGAAGAAGGCGTTGGATGCCGCGCTGACTCAAATTGAGCGGTCGTTCGGCAAAGGTTCGATCATGCGACTTGGGGATGACCATATCGCCGAGGTCGAGATTATTCCGACCGGGTCGCTGGGCCTGGATCATGCCCTTGGGGTCTGGGGGATCCCGCGCGGGCGAATCGTTGAGGTTTTTGGACCGGAATCATCCGGTAAGACAACGTTGGCGCTTCATGTGATCGCCGAAGCGCAGCGCGCCGGCGGGGTGGCGGCGTTCATTGACGCCGAGCATGCGTTTGACGCCAACTACGCCAAAGGATTGGGGATCGATCTGGGGAATCTGCTGGTCTCACAGCCGGACAACGGCGAGCAGGCGCTGGAAATTGTCGAGACGCTGGTTCGCTCCGGCGCGGTTGACCTGGTGGTGGTTGACTCAGTGGCGGCGCTGACGCCGAAGTCCGAGATCGAAGGAGACATGGGGGATTCACACATGGGTCTGCAGGCGCGGCTGATGTCGCAGGCGCTTCGCAAGCTGGCCGCGATCACCTCAAAATCGCACACCGCGATCATTTTCATCAACCAGATTCGCATGAAGATCGGCGTGATGTTCGGCAATCCGGAGACGACCACCGGCGGCAACGCGCTGAAGTTCTACGCGACCATCCGTTTGGATATCCGCCGTATCGCGTCGATCAAAGAAGGGGATGAAGTGATCGGTTCGCGCACGCGCGTGCGGGTGGTGAAAAACAAAGTCGCGCCGCCGTTCCGCGAGGCGGAGTTCGATATCATCTACGGCAAAGGGATCTCCGGCTCGGGTGAACTTCTCGATATGGCGGTGACGCATAATATCATCGAGAAATCCGGCTCCTGGTTCAGCTATAAATCGGAGCGACTGGGGCAGGGACGCGAGAACGCGAAGAGGTTCCTTGAGGAGAATTTCCCGATCCTCGATGAGATCATGTCCTCGGTGAAAGAGAAACTTGGGGCGGCGTCGTTTGTGAATCGTTCGCACGCGAGCGAAGAAGAGGAATAGACTCCGTCAACGCTTCTGTGCCCCACCCCTCGGTGTGGGTTGATGGATCATTCAAAGCCTCTGTGCCCCACACCTCGGTGTGGGATCATTGAATGGTATGAACCGGTCACAGAGGTAACAAAATAGTCCGAGGACATGGGTAGCAGTTAGCTTACGGTACAGACCGAGGAGGTTGATGTGCCGTGGAAAGAGACTGCGCCCATGAAGGAGCGGATGGAGTTCATGCGATTGCATGAGAGCGAGAGTTGGTCGATGAGTGACCTGTGTGAGATGTTCGAAGTGTCGCGGAAGACCGGCTACAAATGGTTAAGACGGTATGAGCAGGTGGGCTGGGATGGTCTTCGGGAGTTATCGCGGGCGCCGTTGCGGCACCCGAATGCGGTGGCCGAGGAGATTGAAGCAGCGATCGTGGCGCTGAAGCAACAGCGTCCGAGGCGAGGACCGAAGAAGGTGTTGGAGTTATTGCGGCGACAGGAGCCCTGGCAGCACTGGCCGGCGCGGAGTACGATTGCGGCAATCCTCAAGCGGCACGGGTTAGTGCGACCGCGGGGTCGCAGTCGGAAGTCGCCGCCGTATGAACAGCCGTTTAGCGGGCTGGATCGTCCCAATGCGGTCTGGAGTGCTGATCTGAAAGGGTGGTTTGAGACCGGGGATGGGCGACGGTGCGATCCGGTGACCATCACGGACAACTTCAGTCGTTATCTCATTCGCTGCCAGGCGGTGCCGACAACATCGTTTGAAAGTCTGCAGCCGGTATTTGTCGGGGCGTTTCATGAATACGGTTTGCCGAACGCGATTCGCACCGACAATGGTTCGCCGTTCGCCACCACGACGGTAGGCGGCTTGTCGCAACTCTCCATCTGGTGGATCCGGCTCGGGATCATGCCGGAGCGCATCATGGCAGGCAAGCCACAGCAGAACGGCCGCCATGAGCGGATGCACCGGACGCTCAAAGACGAAGCGATCTCACCGCCCAAGGCCACGTGGCGCCGCCAGCAGGCCGCCTTTGATGCGTTCCGTCGGGAATTCAACCACGAGCGTCCGCACGAAGCTCTGAATCAGCGCTTCCCCGGTGAACTCTATGTGCCGTCGTCACGCCTGTATCCACCGCGACTGCCGGAGATGACCTATCCCGACACCATGCAGGTGCGCTGGGTTAAGTCTCAAGGAGACATCTCGTGGAAGGGACATCATGTCTACCTGACCAGTACGCTCGCCGGTGAATTGGTCGGACTGCAGCAGATAAACGATGATCTCTGGGATATTTACTTCGGCCCCATCCGCCTCGCCCAGCTCGACACGCACCGTAGTAGGCTAATTCACCTGCCGAAAACGACGAAACGAGGAAAACTGAATCGAACAGTTGATGGATTATGACCACAAAAAAGTGTTACCTATGTGCCAAGACTAAACTGTAACCTATGTCCGGATCGTACACGATAAAGCGAAGCCCCGCGTGAGCGGGGCTTTTTGTTGGTCTAGAGTCAGTTGGGTCGCCGAATCTGGAGTCCGCGAATCAACCTTCAACTACTGCGCCCTACCATTTATGGCGACTACTTAATCCTGTACTACTTTGTAGTAGATTT
>JAMPYH010000179.1 GCA_023700785.1 Candidatus Zixiibacteriota bacterium | reverse complement strand
TTGACTCTGAAACGTTAATCCCTATATTCCGCCGACTTTTGAGCCGTATAGGGCAGGTCTGTCTTCAAGCCTGCCGGCGGGTTCGCGGACGGACCCGCCCTACCTTTGAGCCAAATAGCCAATCAGGAGGAAATATGCCACGTTCGCTGACCCAGATAATCGACCTGACCGCCGCCGAGGTCAATGAAGTATTCGATCTCTGCGCCAAAATGAAACGCAAAGAGATCGCGCCGAAATCGCTCGAAGGCAAATCGGTCGCCTGTATTTTCACCAAACCGTCGCTGCGGACGCGTATCTCGTTCGAGGTCGGCATCACCGAACTCGGCGGCCACGCGATCTATGTCACGGATAACGAGATTCAGCTTGGCAAGCGTGAGTCGGTCGCCGATGCCGCCCGGGTGCTGTCGCGCTATGTCGGGCTGATCATGATCCGGACCTATAAGCAGTCCGATGTAGAAGAACTCGCGAAATACGCAACGGTGCCGATAGTCAACGGTCTGACCGATCTGGTTCACCCGTGCCAGATACTGGGGGACTATATGACTGTGCTGGAGCATCTCCCGCCGCGCCGGAAGTACAAGATCGCCTACCTGGGGGACGGGAATAACATAACCAACTCCTGGCTGAACCTAGCGTCGCTGATCCCGATGGATCTGCGTATCGCCACGGCCGCGGACTGCCAGCCGGATCCGGAGTTTATGGACCGCGCTAAGCGTAATTCCGAGAGCACGATAAACTGGACCGAGGACCCTAAAGAAGCGGTCAAAGGGGCCGATGTAATCTATACCGATGTTTGGGCCTCGATGGGGCAGAAACATCTGGCTGAAGAGAAAGAGAGAAAACTCAAGCCATTTCAAGTTAATAGCTCTCTGTTGAAGGGCGCTGACCCGAAGGCCATCGTCTTGCATTGTCTCCCGGCCGAACGCGGCAAGGAGATCACGGATGAAGTGATGGATGGGCCTCAGTCGGCCGTCTTTGATCAGGCGGAGAACAGGTTGCATATCCAGAAAGCGATCATGCATTTCCTCCTGACCCACTGAACGGCGCGGATCGTCAGACTCGGGACAGAGAGCGGTAACCCTCACGAAAGGAGCCGCGACCATGCGTTCCGGCAAAACTATCTTTGTCCTGAGTCTGACCGTTATCGCCAGCCTCGCGCTGATCATCGGCGGATGTTCCGATGACAAACCGACCCAGTACCAGCCGACCGAACAGGATCTGAATTACGCGGCCGTCTCTGACGAGACCAACGAGGTTCTCGACAGCGCGGTGTCATCGTTCGCGTCCGCGCTCGAATTGATCGCCATGCAGACCCCGAGCGATACGGCCATCTCCGTGGTCTATTCGCCGATCAATCCCGACTCGGTCAACGCCGAGAACAACTGGTATGTTGTGTTCGCGAGCGAACTGGCGACCGGTTACTCCTGGAGCCTGATCGATTCCATCCAGTTCCGCAGGAACAATATCGCGCAGGAAAGCGCGCTTGATGCCGACCAGATGTCGCTGCGGCATCATTTCGATCTTGAGTATGGCGACACCACCGGCATCTTCCGCAATCGTGAAGGGTATGCCAATTTTGAATTCACCAACCTGAACACAAATACGGCGACGATCAACGGCGTCCGCGAGATCGGGATCCAGACCCGCGCCGAAGTGAATGGCACCCCCTGGCGGAGAGATTTCAGCATTGAGCTGAATTTCGCCAATGTGACCGTTCCGCGTGCCGGCGACAACTGGCTCCGTGGGTGCCCCGACGGCGGCACGGTTACCGGAACTGTCTCGCTGGTCTCAGTTCGCGGCACTGCCGACCCGGTCGAGTCCGTCTGGGCGTTTGAGATCGTGTTTGACAGCGGCACCGCCGAAGTGACCGTGACGTCGGGTACGTATTCCAGATCATACACGACCACGCTTTGCGACATGTAAGACCAGCTTTCTCAATTGTTCGATCTCACGGCCCCGCTTCGGCGGGGCTTTCTTTTGCTGTTTGACATTTGCGCTCGATTGCGCTATCAAAGCGAGCATGAGAGAGGTTGTTCGCTACAAGAAGTGTTTTGTCTGCGGGGAAGAGAATATCGGCGGTCTGAAGGCGAAGTTTCTCTGGGATGGGAGTCAGGCGACCACCACGATCACCGCGCTGACGGAGTACGAAGGGTATCATGGGATCTATCACGGCGGGATAGTCGCGACTCTGCTGGATGAAGTGATGCTCAAGGCGATCCTTGCCAAGGGGATCTACACGGTCACCGCCGAAATGACGGTTCGCTACAAGAAGCCGGTGCAGACTGGGGACACAGTCAGGTTTGTCGGCAGGATCGTTGGGTCCAGAGGGCGACTTTATTCGACCGAGGGGGAAGCATTGGATAGCAAGGGCGAGCCTTACGCCACGGCAACTGCCCGCTATCTCGAGGCGAAGCCGGAGCTGAAGTCGAAACTTGTCCGCTCTATCGAGTGAGTGTCATTCCTCTGCATCCGCTTTCAGACGGAGAGGCTGGCGCCATTGGGGATGTCCGGCGCTTAGTTCCGCTAACCCGCTACTCACCAAATCATTAGAAATCGTTACTGGCGAGTTTCGGCGGTGGCATTGCGGTTGCTTGTATGTCAGGGATGAAGGATACCTCTGCCCCGCTCGGTTGCTATATAGCGTCCTTGGTCAATCCGGAAATAGAGCCGTACCTTGAGGAGAGGCAGTTCTGTCATGGACTGGTGATCTTCTCCATCCCGGAGTACGGTATTCTCTTCCGTTGTCGTGCCGAGGGAGACGAGATCGACCTGGAGTTTGCTTCGCTCTTTTCGCTCCTGAAGTTCCTCAAAACGCGCCTCTCGAATCAGAAGATATCGTCCATTCTGGTGCACTCATCGAATCCCGAGTTCGTCTTTTCGTTCCGCCCCAACAGCAAACATCTCACTCCCGGTTCGAGTCGCGAGAAACTGCTCAAAGAGTATCTTGTCTCAACGCAGCTCCAGGTGACGCTGGTGGAGCCGCGCAAGAACCGCGCGCTCCATTCGCCGGCCGATTACCCGTCAATGCCGTCAGACCGGCCGTCAATCCTCAAGCCGTCCAGATCCGACAGCGAACGATCCGAGTTCAAGCCGTTTCAGCGTGGGATCAAGCTCTAAGTCTCTTCGATTAAGCGAAATCCTTGACTTTTACGTCTCTGGTGGTAGTTTGATAGCCAGACGGCGGAAATGGAGCGGAATGTCTCCGTCCTCGTCAGGCGAATAGATCGGGCCACGAATAATCTCTCTCCAGCCGGGAGCAGGATATGACCGCACCGCGAATTGTACTTCTGATCGTTCTGGCGACCATTGGTGTCGCGAACTCAGTTCCAGCCGCTGATCTTGGACTTATCCAGATCAATTCTCACCAGGATGTTTCGATCGCGACTGAGATCCTTGGGCACGCGCACGCCAAGATCGACGAGAAGTTCCTGGTAGTGGCGTCAGCGGACCAACAGGCGCGACTCGCGGATCAGGGTATCAGCTTTGACTTGATCAAGGCTGGCGAAGATATCGCGTCGGTCTATCTGGCCATTCCGCGAAATCCGAAGGCTGAACTGGATGGAGCGTCGTCAGTCGGGACGGTACTTCGGACCTCGGGAGATGTCTCGCTGGTGGAAAGCACGCCTTCGGCGGCGGCGTCAATTTCCGAAGATCGCGATTTCTTTGTGATCCCGGTTGCGGAGCGAACGGTGTATTTCCACTATAGTCCTGTTGTCCATGCGATGCCGGTTTCGCCCGATGCTACCTATCCTGAGGATACGCTCGCCAATTTGGTGAGAAAAGATTCGATCTACGCCTATAATACCCGCCTGGAAGCGTTCCAGACGCGGTATGTCTGGACCGACTCGATCGATCGCGCGCGCGATTGGCTGGTGGCTCGTTTTCTCCAGTATGGGTACACTGACGTATCGACTCCCGCGTTTTCCTGGGGAGGGGGGACGCATTACAATGTCAAGGCGGTCAAGCCGGGATATGCCGAGCCGGAGAAGATACTCGTCATCGGCGGCCACTATGATACCTGGAACAGCCAGGACCCGGGGCCGTTTGTTTACGCGCCCGGCTCGGACGACGATGGATCAGGTACAGCACTGACGCTGGAAGTCGCGCGCGTGCTGAAGAATATCCCCCTGCGCAAGACGGTGGTCTTTATTCCATTCTCAGCCGAGGAAGTCGGGCTGGTCGGCTCCAACGCGATCGCGACCGAGTATCGCGCCAACGGCGTCCAACTTGAGGCGATGTTCAACTATGATATGGTTGGGTTTGTCGAGGACGCAATCTGGGATCTTGACCTGTCGTCAGGATTCAATACGGCCTATCGTGACATGACTGCCGCCACGCTGAACCGTGTGACCAGCCTGATACCGCGAATTGTGACCATGGGGAGCAGCTCAGATCATTATCCGTTCTCGCAGCAGGGGTATCCGGTCGTTGACAATATCGAGACCGACTTCAACTGGCTTGGCTGGCACACCAATCAGGACCTTACGTCGCGAATGAACTTTGATTACCTGACCGAAGTGGTCAAGCTGGCGGTTACGAACCTGGCGATCGTCGCCAATTCCGGGTCGCCAACGACGATTTCGCGCATTGAAGATGTCGGCAACGGCAACTCGCTTGAACTGTTCTGGAACGACTGCAATTTGGATTACAGCTACAAGGTCTATTACGGCACATCTACTACTTTCACGGATTCGGTGGCGGTGGCGCCCGGAGCTTGTTCACAATTGGTCACCGGTTTGGCTGCGGGTACAACGTACTATTTTGCCATCTACGGAACGCCGGTTGACGGCTACCGCGCGGTCAGCGCGCCGGTTTCAAATGAAAAGCCGTTGGTCGCCCCGCGCGCTCCGCTCGCGCCATCCGCAGAGCCGGGAGATCACCGGATCGATATCGTTTGGCGGCGCCCAATCGAGCAGGATCTGGCGTACTTTAATGTCTATCGAAAACTATCCAATCTGACGATGTACGACCTCTGGAAAACCAATCTGACCGATACGTTCTTTACCGATACGGCCGTGACGGGCAGTGTACGCTATGACTACTATATCACGTCTGTCGATAACACCGCCCTGGAGTCGCCAGCGTCGGCCGTGGTCAGCAGTTATCCCGCGACGTTTGACGGCGGCATACTGGTGGTCGATGAATGGACGCAGGATTACGCCTATTTCCCCGACCAGAACGAGCAGGAAGCGTACTGGGACACGGTATTCAGCGGCACGCCGTTCATTGTCGATACGATCGAGACCGGCAGCGCGTCGCTTCTCAAGGGTGACGCCGGAAGATTTTCGTCGATCTTCTGGATGGATGACGACATCTTCAACAAGATCATCGAGAACTCCAACAGCACGCTGGACTGGTATCTGGGCTACCCGACCAACATGTTTGTCTGCGGCTACAAGACTGTACAGAATTGGGAGCCGACGCCGGTGCCTTCAAATCGACTCTTAAACGAAGAGTTCAGAGTAACGGCATACAATTACAGCAATTTCGCGGGATTCATTGGCGCCACCGGCCAAAACGGCTGGCCATCGGTTCAGGTACAGGGGAATCGCGGCTTCGCCCGGATATACGATACGCCGATCTTCACGCCGGGACCAGGGGCGACAGTGATCTATCGGTTCGACGCGCATAATGATGATCCAGTCTTTGAAGGACAGCCGTGCGGTTTGGCGTACAATGGGCCGAATGGCAAGCGGGTCATACTCAGTTTCCCGATATTCTACTTAACGCCGGCATCGGCTACCGCGTTGATCACGGCGGTTAAGCAATATTTTGGCGAAGCAACCGTGATCGAAGGTCCGGGAGACATGAATGGATCCGGGTTTGTCGATCTCTCCGATCTCTCGATGTTGATCGCGTATCTCACCCAGCCAAACGTGCCGATCCCGAATATCAATGGGGGTGATG
>JAMPYH010000178.1 GCA_023700785.1 Candidatus Zixiibacteriota bacterium | reverse complement strand
GGCACCCTCACTTATCTACTAGCAGGAAATGTGGTATGAGCCTGTGCAAAAACGGATTGTTGCCGAAAATAAGCAATACCAGAGGAAACGCGGTTGTCGAGTTTGCGCTGGTGTTGCCTATCCTCCTGTTGGTGCTCTTCGGCATCACGGAGCTTGGCAGAATGATCATGACCACCAATGTGCTCAATACCGCGTCGCGCGAAGGCGCGAGGCTGGCGGCGGTCAGTCCCATGTCGGACAGCTTGTCGATAGAAGCTCGCGTGACCGAAGTGCTCGCCGCGGCAAGGATCGAGCCGGCGGACATCGTCGTTGAGTATGACCCTGTCGCGCGAAGCGTCAGGGTGCGGGTGACCAGTGATTTCGATGTCCTCAGCCGCTCAGTGCTTCCGGAAGGGCTGCGAGGAACCATCACCTTGCGCGGGGAAACAGTCTTTCGATTCGAAGGATAAAAAGAACGATCACGCGGCCACGGTTGGTCGCGTGCGCGTGTCACGATACGAAACAATCTCTCCGTTGGAGAATCGATGATATGAAAAAGTCCACTTTGTTTCTCACCGCCGGGTTGGCGCTGGTCTTCGCGGGGATCGCCTCGCTGATGATCTTCACCTACCTCAAGTCCCGCCCGATGCAGGCGACCGACGAAATGACGCCGGTGGTTGTCGCGGTTCAGGACCTGACGTTCGGCACTGAGCTGAGACCCGAACAGATGCGCGTGGTCAACTATCCGACCGCCAGTCTGCCCAAGGGGTTTTATTCCGAACCGGACAGCCTGCTCGGACAGGTCACCAAGGTCTTCCTCATGGAGAATGAGCCGATCATCGCGTCGAAATTGTCCTCCGCCGGCGGCGGCCTGTCGCTGCGTATCGCGGACAACATGCGCGCCGCTTCCATTCAGGTGGACAAGGTCTCCGGCGTCTCCGGCTTCGTTCTGCCGGGCGACCGCGTTGACGTGATCGCCTCGATCGACCGCTATGGCAAGAATAACGACGCCATCGCGACCACCGTGCTCCAGAATGTCGAAGTTCTTGCCGCCGGTGAGAAGACCGAACAGCAGAATGACAAGATCATCCAGTCGCAGGCTGTCACGCTTCTGGTGGACGCCGCCGGCGCCCAGGCGTTGGCGCTGTCGTCCCGCCAGGCTCGCATGAGTCTCGCCCTGCGCAATCCTAACGATAATGACACTATGACCATCGCCGGTATTACGCGCACGGAGATCATCGAAGGCAAGAAGCGCAAAGATGCGCCGAGAGTGGTCTATGTGAAGGCCCCGGATAAAAAGGCTGTTCCGGTCAAGGAGGCCCCCAAGCCGGTGGACAATACGGTCACCGTCTTTAAGGGCGGCGAGTCCAAGACTCAGACCCCGCCGATCTCAAATGATCAGGGAAGTCACGAATAGACAGGGTAGTCAATGAATTGCGGCATTTCACGGAGGAGTGAGCACTTGCGATATTCAGGTACGAACATGAAATGGAGTCTCGGCGCGGCGGGCCTTGTGGTCATCCTGATGCTGAGCAGTGTGGGAGCGCAAACCCAATCCGCACCCACGGTATTACGGATCGTCAAAGGGAAATCGTCGGTCGTGACCTTTCCCGAACGGATCAAGACGATGTCTATCGCCGACCAGAATGTCATCGACGTGGTCTCGATCACGCCGACCGACGCCGTGGTGATCGGCAAAGCTGAAGGAACCACTTCTCTCTATATATGGGGAGAATCCGGCCGCTATCAGGCCTATGAGACCAAAGTGGATCGCGCTGTTCGATCCCAGCAGGTTGTGCTCGACGTACAGATGGCCGAGTTCAATCGGACCAAGTTCAACGATGTCGGCTTCGACTTTATCATGCGAGACCTGGATCCCGATCATATCGCGTCCGGCGAAAAGGCGCTCGGCTCCTATTCCGGCGAGGTAACCACTCCGGATCCGCTGGTCCGCAATATCTTCGCGCAGGAAGAAGTGACCGGCGTGGTGAAGTGGATCGGCAATCAGCAGACCATCCAGGTCGCCATCCGCGCTCTGCAGGAGAATGGCATTATCCGCCTGCTCGCCAACCCGCGTTTGGTCTGCCTCTCAGACGAGGAAGCCAGCTTCCTGGTCGGCGGCGAGATCCCGGTACCGGTCCCGACCACCGCGACGGTCGGCGGCGGCATGTCGGTCGCCATTCAATGGAAAGAGTATGGAGTCAAGTTGGCGTTCACTCCGGCGATCGTCGATTCCAACCTGATCCGCCTGAAGATCGCGCCCGAGGTTTCCAGCCTTGATTATTCCAACACCGTTTCGTTCGCCGGCTGGGATATTCCGGCCATTCGCACCCGTCGCGCCGACGGCACCGTCGAACTTAACTCGATGCAGTCAGTGGTCCTGGGCGGATTAAAAGCCAATGAGACGCTCTCTATCGAGCGCAAAGTCCCGATCCTCGGACATATTCCGTTACTCGGCGTTTTCTTTACCAAAAAGCAGAAGACATCGTCGGAAAATGAACTGTTGATCATCGTAACGCCGCGGATCATCGAGACCGTGGCCAGCGAAGTGATCCCTCCGCTGCCGGGCACAACTGAGGAAAAGTAGTAAGAGACCTTTCATGTTAAAGCAGTTGAGATCATTACGCAAAGACCAGCGTGGCGCGACCATGATCATGGTCGCAGTCTCGTTGGCGGCGATGCTCGCCTTTGCCGTGCTCGCCATCGATATGTCATTGATCCAACTCGCCAAAAATCAGTTGCAGAACGCCGCGGATGCCGCCGCGCTGGCCGCCGCGATCGAATACGGTATCACCAGCGGCGACCAAGCCGCGGCCACCAACGAAGCGATTCGGATCGCCGGCCTGAATCGCGCTATCCAAACGACGCAACAGTCCGTGGTCATTACCGATGCCGATGTCACCTATCCGTCAGGTACGCGCGTCCGTGTCCAGACTCACCGCACCGAAGCGACCATCGACCCGGTGAAACTGTATTTCATGCGCGTGCTCAATCCCGATAACACGAATCTGGGAAATATGGTCGCCTCCGCCACGGCGGAACTTGCGCCGGTCGGCGCGACCAGTTGCCTGCGTCCCTGGATGTTCCCCGATAAGTGGGACGATGTGGATAATGACAGCGTGTGGGATCCGGGCGAAACCTACGATCCAAACACGACCGGCTATCGCGTACCGGACGATGTGGGCGCGGTCATCACCCTTAAATATCAGGCCGGTGGTTCTACTCCGAAAATGGGCTGGTATCAGCCCATTCGATTTGGTCCGGTCAATCGTGGCGGCCCGGATTGCAGCGGCGCGGACTGCTACCGCACCTTTATCTCCGAATGTGAACCATATATGGTCGCCATTGGCGATACGATGGAATTCGAAATGGGTAATATGGTTGGCCCGACCCGCCAGGGTTGGGACGAATTATATGCGCTGGATCCGGGGGCTTATTACAATCCATCAACCGGGACTGTCGATGGTTCAGCGTTCGAGACAAGCCCGCGAATGATAAAGGTCGCGATGTATGACCCGACTGTCGGCGTCATTAATAGCTCTACCGGCGGCGCGGAGAAGTACGCCGAAGTAACCAAGGTCGGCTATTTGTTCATTGAGGCTCCTCCGACAGGCGGAAATGATGTTGTGGTCACAGCTCGCTTTGTGCGCTATACGTCGGCGGGACAGCCGTGCGCCGGTTGTCCGGAAGGATTCTTGTTCACCGCCCGACTGGTGGAATAGAAGAACACGAGGGAACGATGTCAGATCAACTGTCAGTTCTGGTACTTAACGGCGACGCCGAAACCAATCAGCAGTTCGAAAAACTGCAGGATGCGCAACTCACTACCGCCAATCTGAATGGCGACGGCTGGAATGAGACTCTGCGCAGACATCCGCTGGATATCCTCGTCGTGGAGCTCAATCCCAAGGCGGATATCGCTTCCTCCATGGCTCGCATTGAACGTGCCCGGGCTGACTATCCCGAAATGACGATCTTCGTTACCTCGGCCACCAAATCGCCCGAACTTATCATCGCCGCCATGCGCTCTGGCGCGCAGGAGTTTCTTTCCAAGCCGATCAGTGAAGGCGAACTAAATCAGGCCGTCGATCGTTGCCGTCGCCGCAAAGAGGCGACTAACGGACGCAGCCAGTCCGGCCGGTTGATATCGGTCTTTTCCAAAACAGGCGGAGTCGGCGTCACCACCCTCGCGGTCAATCTCGGCGTCGCTCTCGCTCAGACCGGCTCCAATCGCGCCGCTCTGGTCGACCTCAATTTGCAGCATGGCGACGCGTCAAGCCTGCTTGATCTCCACCCGCGTTATAGTATTGTGGACGCCTGCGAGGCCGGCGACCAGGTTGACACCGATAAGCTTCAGAGTTGCATGACGCCGCACGGATCCGGTCTTTCGCTGCTGGCGGAACCGGCGCACCCTGCCGCCTCGGACGAAGTCTCCGCGCACCATGTCCATTCGGTGCTGCAGCAACTCACCGGGATCTATCCCTACGTGGTCGTCGATATGCCGCACGTCTTCGAGCCGCGCGTCATGGCGGCGCTGGATATGTCGAGCACTATTCTGCTCACGACAGTCGCGACTATCCCCGCGCTTCGCTCCGCGCGCAAAGTGCTGCAGCTCTTCAAAGAGCTTGGCTTCTCGCACGAAAAAGTAAAACTGGTGGTCAACCGCGTTAGTCGCGTTGACCGCATAGAGACCAAAGAGATTACTCGCACGTTGGATCACGAGCCGTTCTGGACTCTCCCGAATAATTACCTCGCCGCCGCGGATGCCCTGAACACGGGTCAACCGCTGGTGTCGCAGAAACGGCTCAGTAATGTCGCAAAAAGTCTTTTGGATATGGCCGATGTGGTCAGCCGCGTTGGCGTCACCGGTCGGCGATAAGTAAGGAACCTGAGCATGTTTAATTTCAGAAATAGCCCCAGCGTCGCGAAAAGTCAGCCGCCCAAGCCGGTCGAGACTGCTCTGCCCAAAAACGAGGCGGCCCAGTTGAAGCGCGACGTCTTTCAGGAAATGAAAGTTCGTCTCCACCGCCGCCTGATCGAACGCCTTGACCTGACCGCGCTCGCGTCGGTCGATCGGAGCATGCTTCGCCAACAGATCCGTGACGCCGCCGAAGTGCTCATTCAGGAGGAGGGCGTCTTCCTGAATCCCGACGCCAAAGAGCGCCTCATCAATGAGATCCTGAACGAGACGCTTGGCCTCGGCCCTATCGAACAGCACATGGCTGACCCGGATGTCACCGACGTCCTGATCAACGGCCACGACCAGGTCTATATCGAACGCTTCGGCAAACTCGAAATGACCGAAACCAAATTCAAGGATGACAACCATGTCATGTTGATCATCGATCGCATTCTCTCGGCGGTAGGTCGTCGCGTTGATGAATCATCTCCCATGGTTGACGCCCGTCTGGCCGACGGCTCGCGCGTCAATGCCATCGTCCGACCGGTATCGCTTGACGGTCCGATGGTCTCCATTCGTAAGTTCCGTATCGACGTTCTCAGCATGGATGACCTGATCAAGAATGAGTCGGTATCATTCCCGATGATGCAGTACCTGCAGGGGTGCGTGAAATCGCGGCTCAACGTGCTGATCTCCGGCGGAACCGGCGCGGGTAAAACGACCATGCTTAACATCATGTCCGGCTACATTCCGGAAGGCGAGCGTATCGTCACCATCGAAGACTCCGCGGAGTTGCGGCTCCAGCAGCCGCACGTGGTCCGCCTTGAGACGCGCCCGCCGAACGTCGAAGGACGCGGCACCGTCACCCAGCGCGACCTCGTCCGCAACGCGCTTCGTATGCGGCCGAACCGGATCATCATCGGTGAGGTCCGCGGACCCGAGATCTATGACATGCTCCAGGCGATGAACACCGGTCACGATGGTTCGCTGACCACCATTCACGCCAACGGCCCGCGCGACGTCTTGCTTCGTCT
>JAMPYH010000177.1 GCA_023700785.1 Candidatus Zixiibacteriota bacterium | reverse complement strand
GCCCCTGGCGAATGGTCTGGTCGGTCTCAAACAGGTACTGCCAGTTCTCGCGATAGGAGAATGACGGATTGAGCTTGATGTACTTGAAGAAAGTCAGCGGCATATTGGCGCCGAATGAGTAATCGGTGTAGGCGTACTTTTTGCGAGTGCGGCTGCTGATTGTATCGGTGACAATCGTCGTATCTGTGATCGTATCAATGATAATAGTCGTGTCCGCGAAGATGCTATCCAGCCGGTTGCGCTCGGAATAAAAATTGAACCGAAGACTGGGTGTCACCGAAACATTGTTATACCAGTGAGACTTGAGATTCCCTTCCTGATCCACTGAGCCGGATCCAAACGGCCGTATTACCGGCAAAGTAAGACCGAAGTTCTCGAGCTGGTCAACTCTTCGCCCGGTGCTCAGGTAATCAATGTGGGAATAACCGCCGGACAAAGCCACCGATTTACTGAAGCGCTTGGTCAGATTGAACTTGCCGACCACGTTATTATTCAATCGATCCCGCAGGTCGATGGAGTAATCCTGATAATACGACTTGTCGGAGACATACTGACCTGACCCGCTTACTTTGAACGACGGGCTGAAATCGTGGTTGTGCGCGGCACGAATATCCCAACGCGTCGATCTCAGCTCTGAGGCGACATTGGTGTTGTAATCGATCTGGCGCGTGTAGTTGCCGTTGAGGTAACCGTCGAAGACGTAGATCGTCTTGTAGCGATACTGCCCGGACATGGTCAGCGAGCTATTCAGTTCATGATAGCTGATACTGCTCTGTATATCCCACTTCTCTGACGGGGCCCAGTAGTAGCCGACATTTTCGATATACCTGTTCCCTTGCTCGATATTTCCGAACCTGAACGGCAGTATTCCTGAGTGACGCCCCTTCTTGAGCGGAAAGACGTAGTACGGCAGCGCCAGCAGCGGTAATCTCCCGAGATTAAATACTACTGGCCGCGCGATCAGTTTGTCGTTGTCGATCAACTTCATGTTCTTCGAATAGAAATGGAAGTGCGGTTCCCCGGCGTCGCATGTGGTATAGCGGCCATCCTGGACATAAAAGATATCCTCCCGCGATCGATAGACCCGTTCCCCATAATAGAATCCGGTCTCATATTTCGACTTGGACTGGACGATACGCCCTTTTTCGGTGTCGATCGAATATTCCAGGTAATCGCCGTACAGCTCCTCCTTCTTGTCTTTCAGGATAACCGGGATCGGATTCGGCTGAAAGCGATCAGTGAGAGTGGAATCTGTCGCCAGAGAACTGTCCACGACCTCCGCGGAGAAGGCCTTGATGAGGCGCTTTCGGGTGTCGAACAGGACTTCGTGCGCGTCAAGCTCGACCGTACCAGATTCAACATGCGACTTGCCAAGAAGCGTAATGACCGAATCCGCCATGCTGTATTGAATGTATCCGGATGAGTAGTCAATGGTGTCGCGCGTGACGACCTGAGTTGAATCAACTACCTGGGTTTTGGAATTGACATAGGATCCGATCGCTCCGCCATGTACGGTGACTGTCTGCAGTTCCTCCTCACGGATGTCAAAGCGAATAGTGTCGCCGGATACAGAGTTCTGGTTAACCTCTACCCCGCCGCGATCCGAAGGATAGTACCAGGAATAGGCCTGACCGGTACTGGTGATAGTGCTTAATTGACCATACTGAAAGTCGAAAATGATCTCCCTGCCGGTAAGGATCGACTGGTCGAAAAGGACCGTGCTGTCTGCCAGGGTATCGACTGGTTCTTTGAACTCCGCGCGAGCGGAATCAGTAACTTCGATCCGCTCCAAAACGCCATTCCGGGACTTCACCGATATGAATCTGCCATTAACTGTCGATTTGCCTCGCTCAAGCTGAGGTCGTTCATAAAGCTCCAGGAGATTGTCCTTTTGATTCATCACCGCGCGATTGGCTGAGGCTCGGACATCTTTGGATGTTATCACCACATTCCCTTCCGAAATGGCCAGCGAAGAATCAGCGGTATATTCCACCAGGTCGCCGATAACTTCGACCATCTTGGCGGAATCAGGGTAATTGAGAAAAACAGTCGGGCGATGTTCCATTCGGAAATACTTCGTATTGCGGTCGTAAAAGGCATGAGTGCCGACCGCGAAAAGTGAATCTGAGCGGGACCAGAGTTCGACATAAGGGCCGCGAGCCAGAGCTTCGCCGGTGGCCAGACTGTAATCGACCGTGTCAGCCAAAAGGCGGTATTGCTGATCTTCAAGCACAACCGATCCGCGCAGAATCACTTTCTTTCCCTTTATCCAGACGGCCGAATCGCATGCGATCGTACCGGACTCGGTACGAAAGGCAACTGAGCCAACCGCGATTGTGGTATCCTGATAGTCCCCAAGGAGCACTTCCAGCAGGTCAGCATGCTCAAGGTCCAGCCGTTGGGGACGCTGTCCAAACGAATTCCCCGCGAGAAGGGTCACGAGTATGATCAGCAGAAATCTACGCATGCCCGAGAATAGACAGCAGAGCTGCCTGATACTCCTGTAATTTGGCCGGATCCGCGCCACCAAGTTGCGCCGCCTTGTTGCTCCCGCCCCCTCGTAGGCCGAGGATAGCTGAAAGCGACTTGGCGATCTCACCGGCGTGAAGTCCGGTGGTTTGCCCGACCGCGATGAGTAATTTACCGTCGGCAACCAACAGCGCGACGCCGGATATCTCTTCCGCGACTGCCGACCCAAGTTGACTCGCGGATGAACCGTCCATGTCATCGACCGCGCTGACCACCAGTTTGCGACCGCTGACTACTATTGCCACGCCGGCGTAGTTGGCCACGCGTGTGGGGAGAAGTTCCTTCTGCAACGCAGCCAGCGACTTTCTTAGCGATCTTCCTTCCGTCGCAAGTTTATCAACCTTGGCGACCAGGTCGGATACGCCGCACGTCAGTGACTTGGTGAGCGCATCAGTCGCCTCGAAGCGACGTTTATAGTCGTCAACCGCCTGAACGCCCGCGAGGAAATTGACCAGCACATGCCCGCGAAGTTTCTCCCACCCGGTGATCTTAATAAGACCGACTTCGGATGTATTCCCGCAGTGCGTGCCGCCGCAGGCGGAATAATCGAACTCGCCGATCTTGATCACCCTCAGTTCCCCGTCGCGAGTCGGGATCTTGCGAAGCGGGATACTCTCTATCTCGCTCCCCTTGACGAAGAGAATTGTCACCGGCCAGGCACAGGAGATCACGTCAGCGGCAAACCTCTCGGCCTGGTCGAGCTGGGCCGTCGTAATGGAACTCTGGTCCAACTCGATGGAGCCGTAATCGTCGCCAAGATGCACCGAGACAGTCTCAAAGCCGAATAGTTTGATGAAACTTTGCGATAGGATATGCTGGGCAGTGTGTTGCTGGCGGTGCATGTGCCGGCGGGGCTGATCGACTTTCCCGGCCACCTGATCTCCGGGCTTCCCTACCGATGTTTCACTAATGTGGTGTACGGAACCTTCAGCGTCGACTACATCCACAATCCGCACGCCGTTGAGCGATCCAGTGTCGAACAGTTGACCACCCGATGTCGGGTAGAAGGCCGAGCGATCCAGAGTGGTGACATAACGCCCATCCCGCACAACTGAGCTGAGGATGGTAGCGTCGAACTCAAGCAGAGCCGGGTCACGATAATAGAGGCGGTCGGTCAAGACTTTCCTCACTTGAGAACTCTGCCGCAACGGGCGCAGGTTGATGGTGCATTTTCACATGCTCAGCAATCGCGAGGGTGCCGGACAACGATTGCCAGACCCGAAGCGCCGAACAAAGCTGGAACAGGACAAACTCAATCATCGCTCCGAGCATATTCCCCATTGATCCGGTGATCGCCAGCGCCATCCCCTCGATCGCCAGCCACGCCAAAACAAACGGCACAAAGTACCTGGCGTAAGTAACTATTGATTGTACACCATGACGAATAAAAAAGTGGTAGCCGGCCCTAAAAGAACCTGGGACTGATAACCTACCGACTCCAGACAAGGTTAGCTGGATCCGGACTATGTCGGAATAGACCGTCCCAATCAGGATAATGGCATAGGTTACGGAGAAGCGGATAATGAACCTTGCGAGATCCTGGGAGGGGAGCACCTTTCTGGCAACTGAGGTAACCAACTCGCCTACCAGCGCGGCTGTCAAAAGAAGCAGGGCATAGATCACTATCATCCAGACGCCGATCAGCAGGTGCGGGCGAAACATCCGAAAAGAAACACTAAAAAAACGCTCTCCGCTGAGCGATGGTCTGTTGACAAGTGTGTCGTAGATGCCGCCGTTGAGGAACTGCTTAAGGACAAAGACCAGCGTCGAAATCGCCAACAACCCCAGCATTCCAAACGAAAATAGATTCTCCCTGGTCAGGATCAATTCAGTGATTACATCGACATTCCATTCACCAAGCAGCGGACGCGCGAATGCGGAATGATCAAGATCCGCCTGAACCAGAACCAGAACAGGCAGCGAGACGGCCAGCGCCAGCAGCAGTTTCCCAAGATAGATCCCAAGCCAGAGTTTTCGGTAGGAGCCAATTACCGTTGCCGCGTGCGGCCAAAGCCTCATCATATCCCCCCGACTATTGTGAATAGCGACTCAACCAGAAAGGTGATCCCGGAAAACAGACGAAACGCCGCTCCATGCGAGTTGCGGCTAAGCGAGTTATTGAGATAATTGACGTCGATCGCGAATTGATAGTTAGGGTCGATGGTTACCACCGTGACCGGCTGGGATCGTGTGAGCTCAATTTGCTGTTCGCCAGGCGTGGCGATCACAGTGGTATCAAACGTCGGATCGGTTGGAAACTCCAGTCGTACAACAACCGGGAACGGCAAAGGATGCTGGGCGGTGAACCTGACGGTGGATCGGACCTGGCCGCTGTCGGCAAGCTCTTCCGATTTTATTTCATCTACCCTGTAATCCAACGCGGAAGCCGAATTGAGCACTACCTCGACGTTTTGTTTGGCGTCAAAGGGCGCGAACTGGTTGGCGAGAGCGACAAAATCGCGCTGAGTCGGATGCTTGAATAGAAACTGCTGGTAAAAAGATTTCCAGAAGTCGTCACCCTTATCTCCCATGAGCCGCGTAATGGTGCGCATGATCATTGCGCCCTTGCCATAGATGACGGGAGTATATTCTCGGCGGCTGTACGCGAGCGCCGACCGCGTGATCGACAGTTTGTCGAGAAAGTCGTGACCCATCATCCGGCTATAGGACTCGGAGCGAGCGGCGAAGCCGAAGGCGTCCAAAAGCGACGCGTCTCGGTTGGTCTCGGCGTCGCTTATCCGCTCGGAAAAATACTCGGTTATAGACTCATCCAGAAAGGGATCTTCAGCCTGATTCGACGCCAGAAAGCCGTAAAACCACTGGTGTAGAGTCTCGTGGATAGCGACTTCCCGCGAAAAGCGTAGATACTCTCCGGTGGAGACACTTGACTGCCAGTACATTTGCGGGAACTCGATCCCTCCGCTGAATCCGATCGAGGTCTGAGCGATCACCAACTCATCAAACGGATATGGGCCGACATGCTCGGCCATCCAATTGAGCGTAAACAGGACAGACCGGGCGGTCGAATCAACTGCCTCATCGTTACGAGTTCGATAATAGAACGGTATCCGAATGCCATTTGTGGAGTAGTCCTTGCGCTTGAAGCCGGTACCAAGAAGCAAGACAAAATCGTGAGCCGGGGACAGGCGAAAATGGTCGGTAATGACCGATGCGGCAGTATCGGAGCCGTAGCGACCGGGGGCGATACAAGTGAGGCCGCGCGGATAGCTAAACGAGACGTCAAAGTCATAAAAGTCGCCGACCAGTTCCGCTTCGTCATCATACGGCACCACCATCCACTTTCCATCGCGAAACGGCGCCGGCATCGGGAACCAGCCATCAAGATTGTACTGCTCCGGGAAGCGGCCAAGCCGGTTGCCGCCATCGCCTATCTTCGTCTTGAAAAAGAGCGAAATGGTGCGGGTGGAAGTTCT